>QKDO01000098.1 GCA_003252075.1 Nitrospirota bacterium | reverse complement strand
CCTCCCGCCTTCACCCTGGCTGACTCCGCCGTGCTGAGGATATGGAGGCTGGTTACAACAACACCATCCCTGTTGACGATAAAACAGCTGCCATGGCTGAAGCCCTTCCCGCTTGCATCGTACGCAGCAACAGCGCATACTGCGCGGTCGTTCTCGTGGAAAACGGCCTCGCTGTCCTTTAGAGTCCGGATATCAGAAACCGTTTCTCGCTCCTTGACAGGATCATAACGCCGGCTCCCCTCCTGGTAGCGTATCAGGTCGTCATCCCGGAAAACAGGAGCGGCTGATTGATCGGCAGCAAAAACACCGGTCAGTGCCGGGCAGACAAGACAGATCAAAACGCAGGCAGTCTGCAGTGAGGTCATATCCCTAGCTTACCAAAAGGATAGCGCGCCGCCATCTTTTTTTTGTTCACAGGGCTCCGGAGGAGTACTATAATGAAATATAACCTTACTGCGTCGAGGAGGCATACCATGAGATACGTGACCGCAATGCTGATCAGCCTGGGAATCATCACCATTCTGGCTTCTCCCGCCCAGGCCAAACTCGTCTCGAAGAATATCGAATACCGTGACGGTGATGCTGTCATGGAGGGATATCTGGTCTATGACGATGCAAAGCAGGGGAAACGTCCCGGGGTTCTGGTCGTGCATGAATGGATGGGCCTTGGCCCCTATGCCATGACGCGTGCTGACCAGCTTGCAGAGCTGGGCTATATTGCCTTTGCTGCTGACATATATGGTAAGGGCATTCGGCCGAAGGATGCTGCTGAAGCCGGCCAGTTTGCCGGGAAATACAAGGCTGACAGAAAACTGCTTCGCTCACGCGTCAACGCAGCATTCACCGTCCTCAAGAACCAGGAGCTGACCGACCCGGCAAAGACCGCTGCCATAGGCTACTGCTTCGGCGGCACAACGGTTCTTGAACTGGCACGAAGCGGCGCGGAACTGTCCGGCGTGGTGAGCTTCCACGGCGGGCTTGATACACCTTCACCGCAGGACGCGAAGAACATAAAAGGGAAGGTGCTTGCACTTCACGGTGCGGATGATCCCTTTGTGAAAGCCCAGGATGTTGCGGCATTCCAGGATGAGATGAGGAATGCCGGCGTTGACTGGTATTTTGTCAGCTACGGCAATGCAGTGCACAGCTTCACTAACCCTGGTTCGGGGAACGACCCCAAGAAAGGCGCAGCTTATAACGAAAAAGCTGATAAGCGTTCCTGGAAGGCAATGAAGAGCTTTTTCAAGGAGATTTTCGGAGAAAAATAGATTATTTAGTGACACATCCCTATTTTTATCTCTGAAGACGTCTTCATCTCCATGGATGTCCATCTGCATGAATCCATAGATGCATGAGGCCTGTCGCTTTCACCTGTCGAAGTATTTCCTCGTGCATGTGCAGTGCTTTTGGATGAACTCTATCGATATTAAACAACTTTCAGGTAGCATTTGGGATATGTCCCTCTTTTATCCTTACCTTACACGATGTACTATCAAGGGGGCTGCAGCTGTCCAGAATGCCACAGTAGACCAGAAGCAGCCTGCAAAGACATTATGGAATGCCCCATCACATAATGGCCGAACAGAAATTCGAGCATGGATGAGAGCTGGTGGGCGAACAACTCTCCCAGCGCGTCCTTGTAGACAAACTCCCTGATTGTACCGTTCAGGATGGCGATGAATGGCAGCCCCAGCTAGAGCTTTGCATATATCAGAATCATCTTTCTCCTTTTACTGTCGTCACGCTGCATGGCTCCCGCGTCCGGCCATCAAAACTCTCTGTATTCCTCAGTCTCTTTAAACAGGTCTGCCGGCGGCTATCACATTCTGTGACGCTGGGGCAACAGTAAGGGCAATGAGTGGCATGGAAAAATGCAATCATCTATAGGGCAGGGATTCATAGATGCGGAAAACGCCGCTATTCTTTATTTGTTTCTGTCAGATTCTCATACGACCAGTTGTCTATTCCGCCATTCAGAATGAAGAGTCTTCGCTCAGCTACTCCCCTGGACCTGTAATGTTCATACGCATTGCCTGCCCCGATCCTGCCCATCTTCCCCGGAGCATGGATGATTACCACGGCACGATCAGAACTTTTTATCGCGGGTAGAGCGGTGTCGAGCATATCTTGCTGCTCAACTGATTTCACGGAATATGCATTCGTCATGACGGATCCCCTGATGTGCCTCTGCCTGAACGCATCACTAGGCTGAAGATCGATGAGGATGACGGATCGTCCGCCTTCGAGCCACTGTTTCAGGACCTCGGGCTCAAGATAATTTTGTGCGACAGCCGGCACTGAAAAGAATAACAAGGCCATACACAGCACAGCGAGGGCAGTCTTCACAGTACACCTCCTTATCTACCACTCTTATATCACAAACAACTGCCGAAGTCCACATAACGACAGCAAAATCTCCCGTAAGAATGAGTTCTGTCCCGGCGGAAGGATGACAGACCAGAAGCAGAGCGTGGCAAAACAGCTGCTTTCCACATAGTTCTTCCGGTACTGCATCTTCAATGTTCCTCCATGATTCAAGAGGGACACATCCCTTTTACTGAGTGAAAGTGGCTGATTTTCTCAGATGCCTCTCCGCAAAAATCTATGGTTTCACGAGGCCTGTCGCTTTCACCTGTAGAAGTATATCCTCGTACTTGTGCAGTGCTTTTGGATGAACTCTATCGATATTAAACAACTTTCAGGTAGCATTTTGGATATGTCCCTCTTTTATCCTTACCTTATACGATGTACTATCAAGGGGGCTGCAGCTGTCCAGAATACAACAATAGACCAGAACCTGCCCTCAAAGACATTATATTCGGCAAACAGTATCTCCCAGGAATGCCCCATCACATAATGGCCGAACAGAAATTCGAACATAATGGCCTGAGCGAGCCACATCAGCCCTACTGCCAGAGCCTCAGAAGAGGAAGAGAACTTCCAACTTCCCTCAATGATCCACATAGATTGATATGAGAACGACCGCAGTGAATGACGAGGGCTGGTGGGCGAACAACTCTCCCAACGTGTCCTTGTAAACAAACTCCCTGATCGTGCCGTTCAGGATGGCGATAAGCGGCAGCCCCAGCCAGAGCAGTGTACACCGGGATATCACGGATCGTCTGTCAGTTGCCACATGCACCCCTTTACTCCTCAAACGAGCTTGCGGAAGGAGACCGATCGCAATCCATTGCAGATCTAGGCCGGATAAAAGCAGGTATAAAGTTTCTCGTCATGTCTATCCCGGTACCCTGCAATGGCATGCTCATCGTGCCCCTTTGCAGGAGTAGTCGACGGTATACGCATACACCGTGGCGGTAAATTCGGAAATTCTCCGCTCCCCGATCGCCTCCTCGTTCCTCCATCTCACAGGATATTGAGCTCTTAACCACCTACTATCATCGCCTGTGTAAAAGAGCCATCCGGATTCCCTGGTTAAATAGGGGAATTTACCCCGCAATGCTTCTGCTGTCGGCAGCTTCCGCGTATCTTCGCAGTATCGCTTTATGAAGGCATCGACCTCTTTTGCGGTTCTTATGGTCTTCAAATCTTCTCTCTGCCATGTTGCTGTTAGGGCGAACAGAAACCCAATAATGATTACAGATGCGACGAAGAATATGATCAGCCATCTTTTCATTCTCAGTAACGCTTTTCATCCGAATGAAGACCCCAACACTGCAACGCCGTCAGCCTCGAATGGGACGTTCGGCGGCGCGTTGCCTGCCAGTTATGCACCAAACGGCACGTGCCAGAACAACAGGCAGGACGAGCACGACAAACCGGCCAGCTGCAAGTCCCATTACCTCTGCTCCATGCGGCAGCAAGCCGGCGTGCGGACCGGAAAGAAAGATGACCACGAAGAAAATTACTGCTGCCACCGCGCCGAGCGCAGCCAGATATGCACCGATGTTGATCACCAACCACATTATTGCGGAAACAGGCCAGCCGGATGCCACATCACAGGAACTCCTCGAAATAGTCCAGATCCTTGTGAAAGGTCTCTTCCAGGGAAGCCAAGGCAACAAAACCGGCTGTCAGACAGATCACGCCGACAGCAAGTGCGCTCGCCTCGATGCCTATGGAACGACGGAAGAACTGGAACAACAGTGTGATCGGCACCACCATACCGCGAACAAAATTGGGCACCGTTGTGGCGACCGTAGCGCGCAGGTTCGTTCCGAACTGCTCCGCGGCGACCGTAACGAAAATGGCCCAGTATCCACCTGCGAACCCGAGGGCAAGGCAGACACCATAGAAAAATGCAGGGCTTCTGCTTCCCTGCAGAAAGTATACGGTTACGCCGGCGATGGTCAGGAACATGTACAGGAAGACCACCTTTTTCCTGCTCTGCAAGGCCTGACTCAACAGGCCGCTGGTAAGGTCGCCGAAGACCAGCCCAAGATAGCAGTACATCACGGCGTTGCCTGCTGATACCGGCGCGCTTGTACCGAGGACCCTGGCGAACTCCGGCGAGAAGGTGATCAGTATTCCCACGACGAACCAGATCGGCACACCGATAAGGATCGAGTTGAGGTAGCGCAGGAAGCGCCTTCGGTCAGTGAAGAGGGCAAGCATGTTCCCGCGGCTGAGGCCCCTCCGCTCCTCCATGGCACGGAACATACCAGACTCGGCAACACTGATCCGGGCGATGAGCAAAACGAGGCCCAAGGCTCCGCCGATGTAAAAGGCGTTTCGCCAGTCATAGGCACCGGCGATGATGTTCGCAAGGATAGCGCCCGTAACGCCGACGGATGCCACGAGCATGGTTCCATAGCCCCGAATGTTCCGATGGAGCACCTCGGACACGAGCGTGATACCTGCGCCGAGTTCACCCGCCAGTCCAACGCCGGCGATAAAACGCAACACGGCATATTCACTAAGTGTTGAGACCATCCCGTTGGCAATGTTAGCGATGGAGTAGAGGAAGATCGAGCCGAACATGATCTTGAGCCTTCCCTTACGGTCGCCCAGCACCCCCCAGGTGATCCCGCCCAGGAGCATTCCCGTCATCTGCATGTTCAGCAGGAACACGCCGTTGTCTATAAGGTCCTTGCCGGACAGACCAAGCGACTTGAGGCTCGGCACTCGTACGATACTGAAAAGAACCAGATCGTAGATGTCCACGAAGTAGCCGAGTGCTGCCACAATGACCGGCAGGCTCAGGACCGTGCGGAGAGAGGGGGCGGCTTTATGCTCCAAAGGAACCTCCTTGATAACGAAACGCAACTTTTTGTCATTATAGGGGGTGCTCAGGTGATGGTCAAGAAAAATGTGAATATATTGAGGGCCTATCTGCCTGAAAAGAAACGAAATAATTCTTAATTGAAAATTATGCCCGGGCAATAGAGATACCTGCGGAAATGCCCATGGGCATCTGGAGGCCTGCTCCCTCAGACTTCATCAAGGAACACTTCCCGGTCGGAGTTCCAGAGGTCTCTGAGAGCTTCGACAACAGACTCTCTTGCCTTGCCTGCCCGGAGAGGAAGAGGTCGCCTGCCATCTTTCTTGTGCAGAGCTTCTCTTGTCATTATGATTTCTGACGTGTTATCCTTCGTCCGTAAAAATAATTTCTATCAATTCAAGTGGCCACACCATAGCAGCGCGACACGCAGAGGGTGTAGCCATAAAACATATAAGGATGATGACATGTTACACCTAAAGCGGCAGTTGCCTTACAGGCCCACGGAACGGATGAATGTCGTAAGCTACCCCATACGGGATATCGTAATGGAGGCGAAGCGCGAGGAGACAAAGGGCAAGAAGATGATCTATCTGAACATCGGAGACCCGCCCCAGTACGGCTTTTCGCCGTTCAACGTGATCGCTGAGCGCGTGAAAACCACTCTCGATAAGAACTGGAAAGGGTATGCTCCTTCCGAGGGCGACGAGGAGTTCAGAAAAACCGTGGCAAAGATCGAGAAGTGCAGACCTGAGGATGTATTTGCCGTTGCCGGCCTCACCGAGGGCATAGACTTCTTCTTCCATGCGTTCATCGGGTTCGGTGAGAAGGTGCTGCTTCCGAACCCGGCATATCCGCTTTACCTGAGCAAGGCGAAGCAGTTCGAGGGCGATACCGTATTTTATGGGCACAATGAGGACGGCCAGATAGACATAGGAAACCTGGCAAAGAAGATCGAGGGCGCAAAGGCAATAGTGATCATTAACCCGAACAATCCGCTGGGCTCGGTCTATACGGAAAAGAACCTCTCGGACGTCGTGAAGCTCTGTGATGAGTACGACGTCCCGATATTTTACGACGGCTCCTATGACCAGCTCATATTGGAAGGCAGACAGGTAGACTTCAGGAAGATAGCTCGGAACAAGGTGCCCTTCATATACGGGAGTTCGCTTTCGAAGAACTTCAGCTATCCTGGGGCACGGTTGGGATGGGTGACGTTCCACGGCGATAAATGGGCAGAGGTCAAGAATGCATTCTTCCTGCTCTGCAACCAGCGCCTTTCCGTGAATTGGGAGTACCAGAAAGCTGCTGCCGAGGCATTGGTGCATCCTTCATATCCGGCGTACATCGCGGACATGAAGGCGAAGCTCATCGAAAGAAGGGACACATTTATGAAGATGGCCAAGAAGCTGCCTCTCTCATTCCCTGCTCCCAAAGGCGCGTTCTACGCGTTTATAAAGATAGAAACACCGAAATGGAAGAAGGACGTGCAGTTCGTGCGCGCTGCGTTGAAAGAAGGGGTTGTCTTTGTTCCTGGTTCAGGGTTCGGACGGCAGGAGGACGGCGTGTATTTCAGGTCTACATTCCTGCCTGAGCCTCACATCATAGAAGAAGCTTTCTCCAAAATCCGGCGGATACTCTGAACAGCTGCTTTATACGGACAAGGGCATGTGGGGCCAGGTCATGCTCTATGCAGTGGTGCATGACTCGAAACCACGGGATCTGAAAGCACATCTTGGCCGTCGTATTCTATTAACAATTTTTCTGTTTCGCCAAAGGGCTATCGCGGGATGAGTCCGGAAGGGTCAACATCTCCACCTTGCTCTGGCTTTTCATGGACCTTACAGCAATCCGAACCCGGCCGGGGGACCATTTCTCCAGCTTGACAGCACGGCGGATACAGATACCCCTTAGCGGTTTCCCGATCAGGGGATGAAACAGTGTGTCAGAGAGAGCCAAACGGTGCGGCACTTCGCCCTGAATTTGTCCGAGCATCGATCTTTCCCTTGCATGCCGGAGTTCAAAGACGTCCCGCCGTGTATCTTTTCAGCGGAGGTTCTGATGACCTCTGGTGACCATAGTGGACATCAGACCTTTCAAGCTGCCTGTTTTTTAGAAGCTATATATTCAGTAATCTTCTGTATAGCCACTTGTTCGTGCTGTATCGCCTGTGATGGACATATGCCTGCTTTACCCAGAAATTCCCGGTGCATTGACGCAGCAATAGCCTTTTCTATTCATTGATGCTGTCAAGCCGAACTGACCACTCATGTGCCAACAAAAAATGTCCTTGAGACAAAAAGTCTGCCGGAACACATGGCAAGCTTCCGGACACATCTTATCAGAAGAGCACCTGCAGGACCTCATCGATCCTCGTGAGCGTCCTGAGGATTCCCGCGGCTGTCGAAGGCGTGAGCGTTTTGACATCAATGTCTTGCAGGATGCCCCGAAGGCCGTCGATGGCATCTTTCACCTGCATGTCGTTGTCCATGGCTGAGACAAACGAGGCCGTAAGATTCCGTGCTATAGCTGAATCTGCAGGTCCGGCCTTGCCCGCTTTCTTTTTGACCATTGCAATGCATGTCCTGAAATCCCGCAGCTTCTGTGCCGTTACCTGCATGGTAATGTCCGAGTAATTCTTCTTCTTTCGGTAATGGCCGTACAGGAGAAAGAACCGTATCTCCTTCGGCGTATATCCCTTCTTTATGAGCATGTCGGTGTAGAGGATGTTTCCTTTAGACTTGGACATCTTCTGCCCGTTCACAAAGAGGTGAGCGCCGTGCATCCAGAAGCGGGCCATGGGATAGGGCCTGACCGCTTCGAGGATCGCCAGCGAATAGTCATGGTGGCGGTAGAGGTTGTCTACGCCGCCGCAGAACGCCGATAGCGTGCCGTCAAAATATTTCATCACCATGGAAGAGTCCTGGACATTCCAGGACGGACGGCCCGAACCGAGTTCCGTGTCCCAGCATGCAGCCTCGTTGATCTCGCAGCCGTGCCAGAGGATGAAGTCGCCGTAGTTCCACTGGATGCCGGGATAGGTGTCCTTGTGGAACCGCCTCTTAGTCTTCGGCCACCCTTTCATGTCGAGGCCGAAAAGCTTGCCGAAGTTCCTAACCTTCAAAGGATCAAAATAGACATTGCCGCCGTATTCGTATGCAACACCCTTCCGGATGAGCCTGCGTATGATTCGGACCGATTCGTCGACGCATGCCGATGCGCGCGGCATATGCTCCGGAAGCTTCATGCCGAGAAGCTTCATCTCCCGGACGAATTGCAGGATGTTTGCATCCGTCAGCCGGGTGACGGTGATCCCGCGCCTCTCTGCCTCCGTGACCGCCTTGTCCTCGATATCGGTCACTGCCATGCCGCGACGCACCTGCAAGCCGGAATATTCGAGGTAGCGCACGAAGATGTCTTCGAACAGGAACGTCCGGAAATTGCCGATATGGGCCCGCTGATACACGGAAGGCCCGCAGGTGAAAATCGTGACCTCCTTCTTCACATCCATGCTAAACGGTTCAATCCTGCGGCCGAACGTATTATAGAGTTTTAGCATCACAGTTCCTTTCCGGCAATGATCAGCGTCTTTTCATTGTAATGAGGCAGTCGTACTCCGGTCAATCGGCGTGGAGAAGAATAGTTTGATCAGGTTATTGAGTCCCCTTCGGAAATTTCAACTTCGCGGCCAAGGGTGAGGGTTACGCAGCGATAACTGTTCGAAGGCGGGATTGCAGCAGCCGGGTCTCTACAGGATCTCTCTGCTTCCAAAATAGCCGCCGAGTCAATAAAAGAGTGAAGGCCGGGCATTGATCGTGCCCGGCCCATAAGGGGTGAGAAAATTTCAGCTGATAGGAACTTCGTTCAGATGGCTGCGTCGCCGGTCTCGCCGGTCCGTATCCGGATCGTCTGCTCCAGCGGCAATACGAAGATCTTGCCGTCGCCGATCTTCCCGGTCTTTGCCTTCTGCTCTATCGTCTGCACCGCCTTCTCGACCATCGCGTCCGATACCACCGCCTCGATCTTCACCTTCGGGATGAATGATATGTCGTATTCAGCGCCCCGGTACAGCTCCACATGTCCCTTCTGCCTGCCGAACCCCTTCACTTCCGTCACCGTCAAACCCTGGATGCCGATGCTGTTCAGCGCATCCTTCACCTCGTCCAGCTTGAACGGCTTGATGATCGCTTCTATCTTCTTCATGGTATTCCTCCGTTATTCTTAAAAGGCAGGTGCGGACAGAAATCCTCACCCTGCTTCCTTACATGGCCTTGTTCTGATGCACCTGGAAGTCGGGATAGGCAACGTTCCCGTGCTCTTCCATGTCGAGCCCTTCCATCTCTTCTTCGGCCGATACCCGCAGGCCGACGGTTGCCTTCAGGAGCTTGAAGAGGATAAAGCATGTAGTAAATGACCAGGCAAACGCTGAAGCTATGCCGAGCAACTGCACGCCGACAATCTGCATCGTTGCACCGTCTGCGTTGAAGAGACCTGCAGCCAGCGTTCCCCAAGCGCCGCAGATACCGTGCACCGAGACTGCGCCGACCGGGTCGTCGAGCTTGAAGGCCCGCTCAATGAACACGACCGCAAGGACTACCAGCACCCCGGCGATGAGGCCGATAATCACCGCACTGGTCGGAGTCACGTTATTGCATCCCGCGGTGATGCCAACCAGTCCGGCGAGCGACCCGTTCAGCGTCATACTGCCGTCAGGTTTCTTGAACATGATCCAGGCAGTGATCAGCGCCCCGATCGTACCTGCTGCGCCTGCCAGGTTTGTATTGACGGCGATCTTTGCGATATCCGTGCTCGCTGCGGTTGTACTGCCCGGGTTAAACCCGAACCATCCGAACCAGAGGATGAAGACGCCCAGCGCTGCCAGAGGAATGTTGTGGCCGGGAATCGCCTTGGGCTTTCCGTCCGCTGCGAACTTACCGATTCTCGGGCCGAGCACGATCGCGCCGGCAAGCGCGGCCCAGCCGCCGATCGAATGGACCACGGTAGACCCGGCAAAGTCGATGAACCCAAGTTTCTCGAGCCAGCCCTTTCCATGGTAAAGTCCACCCCATGCCCATGACCCGAACACGGGGTAAATGAAGGCGCTGATAATGGCGCTATAGATAAGATAGGACATAAACTTCGTCCGTTCCGCCATAGCACCGGAAACGATCGTTGCGGCAGTCGCGGCGAATACGACCTGGAACATCCAGAAGGCGTAGAGCCACGGGTCCTTATCCTTCAGGAAATCGCTGAAGAAGAAGCCGTCCGTTCCGAACCAGCCTGTCACGCTGACGCCGAACATGATGCCGAAACCGATCGCCCAGTAAGCGATCGAACCCATGGCAAAGTCCATGAGGTTCTTCATCATGATGTTGACGGCATTCTTTGCCCGGGTGAAGCCGGTCTCGACCATCGCAAACCCTGCCTGCATAAAGAAGACCAGGAATGCGGCAATCAGGGTCCAGAGATAGTTCGCATGTTTCTGCACATCCTCGGCCTTGACCGGTTCAGGGGCCGGCGCTGCTTCAGGCGGCGCCGGAGCCGCCGGCTCGGCCGCAACCGCCGCTGCGGGAGCAACGACCTCGCCAGACTTCGGCTCCTGCGCCAGTGCAAGGCCTGCTGTCATGAGTATTCCCATAAGCACTGCTATACTTAGTATCCTTTTCATGATCTTCTCCTTTTCTCCCCGCTCGCTCAGAAGCTCAGCGTCAGGTTCAACCCGCCGTACAGGATATCGTGATCGCCGTCATTTGCCAGACCCTTCATCGCATCTTTCGCATCGTTGCTGATCGCAAAGGAATAGGCCAGCTTCGGCGTGATCGACAGCGCCTTGGTCAGCGGAATGGTCAGGGCGGCGTTCACCTCGGCATTATAGAAGTTGCTGAACTTGTTGCCGTCCTTGTCAAAGCCCATGATGCCGTTTTCGATGTTATAGCTCGCGAGCGCTCCCAGCTTCAGGCCCATGTCCTTGGGCAGGCTGAACGTATGTCCGATGGAAGCGATAATGAACGCGCCGTTGCCCTCGTCATAATCGTAATATACGGTCAGAGCCGGGCTGAGCAGGATATCATAGGAGGCCGTCGCGTACACTTCCTGGGTATCGTTAAACCCGTCGAAGGCATAATAGATATACCCCCCTCCCAGGGTCAGCTTGTCGAACGACTTGGTATAGCTCAACGTGAAGTCTACTTCGGTCATTTCCCCATGTCCGGTACTGCTGCTGGTCGACTCCGCCACGTCGCTGTCATAGTTGCCCCAGATGTTCGCGGCAAAACCGCCGTAGCCGATGCCTACTGACGGCTGTACCACCCAACTGTTGCTCACCTTGATGCCTCTCCATACGTAGTTGCTCATCACATCCACCGAGGCAAACCCCGAAACCTTCGGCTCCTCGGCAAATCCTGTCCCTGCCAGTACTCCCATAACTCCTGCCACCACCAATGCCATAATGATTCTTGCTTTCTTCATTTCTCTTTCCTCCGTGACTTATTGTATTCTTCAGGCGATGCCTGTCTGCTTATTGCTTGCCTTCCTGCTGCTGCATGTTATCGACTACCCACCGCACCTCCTTCACCCGTATCCCGTATTTCCTGATCTTGTAGCCGATCATCCGCTCTGTTATCCCGAGCTGCTTGGCCGCCCTTGCCATCACCCAGTTGCATTCGCGCAGCGCCCGGACGATCTCCTGCTTTTCAAGCTCTTCTATCCTGTCCTTGAGTGACGTACCTGAGCGTTCCATACCACTGCCTTTACCAGAACCGTGCCAACCCATAACTACTTGAAATACCCAAGAAAAGTCATTTAAGAAATACTACATGTTTGTATGATGCTTACATTTTTGTAAGACATACGCTGTGGGGAACAGCTGCTATGCGACAAAGATTACCGGAGGGAAGTCTTGGCGAGCTTTTTCAGAAGTCTGGACGACGGAAGCGTATTGAGAACGTCCTTTTTTTCAAGCCAGCCCCTTCGGGCAATGGCCACGCCGTACCGTATATTATCGAACTGGCCGAAGGCATGAAAATCCGTACTGATCACGATCGGGACCTTCTTTTCCAGGGCCGTCTTCAGATAGGTCTCTCCCAGATCAAGACGCAGGGGATAGGCATTGATCTCAAGCGCCGTGTGCGTTCGTGCTGCTGTGTCAAGGACCTGTTCCATGTCGAGCTCGTAGGCATCCCGCTCGCCGATCAGCCTGCCGGAAATATGGCCAATGATAGACACCTGCGGGTGCTCCATAGCCCGCAGGATCCGCTGCGTCAGGATCTCTTTTGACTGCTTGAAGCCGGAATGAACCGAGGCTACGACAATATCGAGTTTCCGGAGAAGCATGTCGTCAAAGTCAAGGGTGCCGTCGGTCCTGATATTCACCTCGGTGCCGCTCAGGATCCTGAAGCCCTTCAACCTCCTGTTCAGCGCATTGACCGCGGCGATCTGATCACGGAGCCGTTCTTCGCTCAGCCCCCGCGCTACGCCGAGCCCCTGGGAATGGTCGGTAAGGGCAATATAATCGTACCCGTGTTCTGCCGCGTGGCGTGCAAGCTCTTCAATCTCCAGCGTACCATCACTCCAGGCGCTATGGACATGGAGATCGCCCCTGATATCCCTCATCTCCACCAGCTCCGGCAGGGCATGTCGCTGTGCCGCTTCGATCTCGCCCCTGTCCTCTCTCATCTCGGGAGGGACGAACTGCAGACCGAGGACCGTATAGATATCTTCTTCCTCTCTTCCGCCGAGCTTTTTATCGTCCTTTTCCCTGAATATGCCGTACTCATTCAGCTTGAGCCCCGCGCGTACGGCAAGCTCCCGCAGGCGGATATTATGCTCCTTGCTGCCGGTGAAATATGCGATAGCCGACCCGAAGCTCTCCCGGTCAACGACCCTGAGATCCACCTGGATGCCGAACGTGGTCAGCACGCTCGACTTTGTCGGGCCTTTCATGATCACCTGCTTTATATCCGGCATGGCAGTAAATATCTTCATCACAGCATGAGGATCCGTTGCGGTGCAGATGATGTCTATATCCCTGACCGTTTCTTTCCATCTTCTGATACTGCCGGCGATCTCAAGCCTGCCGACCGGGGCATTTGCCTGAAGGTATTCTTTTATTTCACGAGCCATGGGGAGCACTTTTCCGAGAGGATAACGGGACGCATACCTCCGGATCATCTCGATGCCCTTGAGAATGCCTGATTCGGTCTTTTCCTTAATACCGGGAAGTTTTGAAAGTTTGTGTGTACGTGCGAGCTTCTCAAGCTGATCAATATCCGTCACGTGATATTCACGGTACAGAAGATTTACCGTCTTCGGGCCGAGACCGGGAACGTTGAGCAGCGTCAGGAGACCCTCGGGCAGCTCCTGCTTCAACCGTTCGTATGCCGCTATCTTTCCGCTTTTCAGATACTCTGATATCTTTCCTGCCAGGTCTTTGCCTATACCCGGGATGGCGAGGAGATCCTCTTCAGAAATTGTAGTGATATCCTTGCCGAGTGATTCGATGGCAAGCGCCGCCCTTCGGTATGCCCGTATCCTGAACGGGTTTTCTCCTTTTATTTCAAGCAGGTTTGCCAGAGCGTCGAAGAGTCCGGCAATATCAGCGTTCCTCATGGTCACAGTATATCAGAGACTGCTGAGACACTTAAGCAGTGCCTTTGTCAATGAGATATGAAATCGATTGACTTTGCGGCAGCAAAAGGGGTAATTTATGGCATACGGTTCTGTTGCAAAGGTTCTGTTATGGACCACGAAGATATTTTGACGGAAACCCCGTCCTGTGCAGTTATTCACCACCACGCTGCACGGGCTTTTGCCTGAGGGCGATCCCCGATCCCCTGCTCTCAGGCCTCAGGCCCTCGCAGGAGGGCCTGTTTTTTCCCTTTATGGCTGAATCGTAAAGTAGGTGTCACTGACATCCTTGCCCACTGTCTTGTTGTTTTCATCCTTCAGAACGACTTTGACCTTGACCTTCTTTTTTGCTTTCGGCACCGAAGGCGCAGTCCAGGCAAAGCTGCCCGGGTCTCCGGAAATAACCGCAGGGATCCGCAGCCACGTATTGCCGCCATTCAGGGTATACAGAAGCTTCACCGACGCGACTGTCCGTTTTGTATTATGCGTGGTCCAGGTGATATTCACCGGGTCTCCTGAAGAAAAAAGCTCTCCTCCATCGGGCTGCACCAGTTTTAGTACCTCTATGGCAAAGGTGGCTGACCGGTCAGCGTTCACTTTCACCTTGTTCGCGTCATAGCCGGTCACGCGGATGAGGCATGCACGCTTATTGCCGATCGGCACCGGAACTGCCCAGGGCCATGTTGACCCGGTTACATTCTGTGCGAGTATCCTCCAGGTCATGCCACCGTCAACAGAGAGCTCAATCGTGAAAAAAACGGCCTTCGGCGGCGCAGTCCAGGTAATGTCAAAAGGAAGGGGATCACCTGCCTTAAGCACCTCACCACCCTGAGGACTCAGCACCGAGACCTTCTGGCCGATATACCTCAGAACGAGCACATCGTTGTCAGACGCGCCAACCACGACGATCTTACCGTCCGGCTGCAGCACAAGCGCATTGCCGGCATCCGCAGTGTCGGCAGAGCCGTCAAATCTTGCCACGCCATTTCCACTGAACGAGGAGTCTAGGGTCCCGTCTTCCCGGTATCTCAGCAGCAGCACATCCGAACCATTCGCTATACCGGCGACTACGACCTTATTGTCCGACTGGACTGCAACCGCGTTGCCGGCATCGTTTCCTGCTGCACCGCTGTTGAACCTAACAATGCCGTCACCGCTGAATGCCGTATCGAGCGCCCCACCGGCGGAAAACCGTGCCAGGAGCACCGTGTCCTTGCTGCCGTTTGAGCTGGAGCCCGCGACCACAATCTTGCCGTCCGGCTGCAGCGCAATGGCATTTGCCGCATCGGCATTTCCACTGTCATAGGCCACCACGCCACCGCTGCCAAAGGTGGTATCCAGGGAACCGCTTTCGGTATACCGCAGCAGCAGCAGATCTGTATCTGTGCCGTTCGAACGCACACCTGCCACCACGATCATGCCGTTAGGCTGAATGAGCACTGACCTTCCTGATTCATTCCCGCTGCCGCCAAAGTTCACCACGCCAGCCGTACCGAAGGTGGTATCCAGGGAACCGCTGCTGGTATATCGCAGTATCAGCAGATTGTTGTTTGCTCCGTTGGAGGTCTGTCCTACCACCACAATCTTCCCGTCGCCCTGGATTGCCACAGCCCGCCCGATGTCGTTGCTGTCAGCTGCACCGCTATATACGGCTACCCCATCGCCGCTGAACGAGGAGTCCAGGCTCCCGTCACTCTTATAGCGCAAAACTAGCAGATCGCTGTTTGCGCCGTTTGAGGTCTGCCCTGCCACTACCGCCTTTCCGTCGTTCTGGATCGCCACGGCCCGCCCGATATCCTCGCTGCCGGAATCACCGCTATATACGGCGATTCCGTCGTTGCTGAACGACCTGTCCAGAGTACCGTCGGTCTTATAGCGCAACACAAGAAGATCGCCGGCACTACCGCTCCCTGTCTGCCCTGCAACGACGATCCTGCCGTTCGGCTGAAGTGCAACGGCAGTGGCCGCATCCACGGTCTTTGCCTTGCTGCTGAAGGTGAATATGCCATCGCCGTTGAAGCTGCTGTCCAGAATGCCTTCCGGAGTATACCTCAGCACCAGCAGGTCGGTATTGCTACCGTTTGAGATCTCACCTGCAACGAGGATCTTGCCGTCAAACTGCACAGCGACGGCATTACCGCTGTCGTCACCCCCTGCAGGCCCCTGAATAATAGAAATGCCAGCCGCGCTGAATGATGTATCACGCGTGCCGTCAGGATTAAGCCTCACTGTTATGCAATCCTCGTCAGTGCCGGAAGAGCTGCTGCCCACAACCAGGATCTTGCCGTTTGGCTGCAGGACAAGCGCGTTCCCTGAATCACTGCCGCCCCGGTCAAGGGTGAAGATGCCGTTAAGGCTGAATGAGACATCCGGAAATCCGCCTGCAGTCAATCGCACCACCATAAGGTCTGCGTTTGAGCCGTTCGAGCTCTCTCCTGCAACGACGATCAGCCCGTTTGTCTGGACTGCAACGGCGTTCCCTATATCCCTGCCGCCCCGGTCAAGGGTGAAGATGCCGTTAAGGCTGAATGAGATGTCCGGAAATCCGTCAGCCGTCAACCTCACCACCATAAGGTCTGAATTTGAACCGTTCGAGCTCGCTCCTACAGCCACGATCAGCCCGTTAGCCTGCACCGCGACAGCATTCCCTATATCCCTGCCGCCCCGGTCAAGGGTAAGGAAGCCACCGGCATTAAAAGTAATATCAGGCGATCCATTCGTGTCCAGTCTCATGACCAGAAAGTCATTGTTCGAGCCGTTCGAAGCCGTCCCCGCGATAACAATCCTGTTGTTCGTCTGTACGGCCACAGCGTTTGCAGTCTCATCATTTCCCAGGTCGAACGTTGCAGCGCCGACGAGGTTAAAGGTCAGATCAGGCAATCCGTTGCTGTCCCACCGCAACACCAGGATATCGTTATCCGTGCCGTTTGATGTCTGGCCCACAACAACAATCTTGCCGTCCGTCTGCACGGCAACACCCCTGGCAGAATCGTCGTTGCCCGTGTCGAAGGTCACGACTCCGTTCAGTCCAAAGGAGGTATCACGAAGCCCGTCAGCAGTCAGCCGGAGCACCAAGACATCGGTATTCGAACCGTTCGATACGGTGCCGGCAATGACGACCTTGCCGTCGGACTGACGCGCCACTGCCTGAGCAGCATCATTGACCCCCCTGTTGAACGTGACGATGCCCGATTGACCGAAGAAAGGGTCCGGATCGCCTTCCGCGGAAAGGACACGAACAGGCATGCAGAGAAGAATTACGAGGAAAAAAGACAGGATAAATGTACGCATATTTACCTCCTCAGATATGGGCAAACGTCCGGACTCGTGACGAGAACGGCAGGCGAAAGGTTCATTGGTGTGCCACCTCCACAGCGCAATGCCGGATTATTCCGCCAGGTTTATCGCCTCGACCGGGCAATTCTCTTCAGCTGCCTCGCAGCAACCGGTATAGTCACAGGCGTCCTCGTCAATCACCTTCGATTTTCCGATAACGGGGTCCAGATGAAACACTGCGGGACATATCTCTTCACACCTTCCGCAGCCAATGCAGGTCTCCTCATCCACAAGGACCCTCATGACATCTCCTCAATCACCGCAGCAGCAAGCAGCGGAAACATGATCTCATGGTGTCCGGTCAAACCGAAATTCTCGCCGCAGTCCATGGTCGGCCTCCTGAGCACGTTCTCACGCGGACGATAATGCTGGAAAAAGTCCATGTTCACCGTCGTGATCTTCTCGACCTTGTTACCCAAGTTTCGTGCAATGTTCAGCGCCTTGAGAAAAACCTCCGGAAGAATAACCGCGGAACCAAGATTGATGTATACCCCTCCCTCGAGATCTGCAACAACGGATGCAAGGAGCCTGAAGTCGTCCATGCTGCCCTTGCCGATGGCAGCTCCGTCAGCCTCAGGATGCATATGGACAATGTCCGTCCCGATCGCTACATGCACGGTGACAGGAATTCTCAGTTGATAGGCCTGGCTGAAAATGCTCTTTTCCCTGAAGGGGAAAGCTCCGGAGCTGATATATTCGCCGACAGCCCTGCCGATACCGTGTCCCTTTTCTGCTCCTCTCCGGATTGCCCGGTTCACCCCCCTGCCGGTATCCCGGGACATGCCGAAGGTGCCGGAACAAATCTCACGGGCAACGTCTTCCGACGTCTGGCCTGCCATGGCGATCTCAAAGTCATGGATGACACAGGCGCCGTTCATGGCAACTGCCGTTATGATCCCTCGCTGCATCAGCTCGATGATCACCGGTGAAAGGCCAAGTTTTATAGGATGGGCCCCCATGCCGAGAATGACCGGACGGCTGTCATTGCGCGCTCTGACGATCGCTCTGACCACGCGCCTGAAGTCATGAACAGCAAAGGCATCGGGAAGTTTCTTGAGGAAGGCGCTGAAGGCATCACCTTTTTCGGGTATGCCGGCAAAGGAATTTACCGAAACCTTGCTTTTTCTTGCAGAGAGCGCATAGGTCTTCACGGCCTTCAGCGACACAGGTCGGTATCGTTTCATGGATAAATTGTAGCACAGAACCATGGGGGTCTGCTTCGAGCTCGCAACGCTGATTCATTGATTTCCACCGTCGCTTTATGGTATAAAATAAGACTTTGTTAGAAGGAGGACTATCAGCTTGGCAGCAAAAGCACCGGTAAAAAGAAATCTCTCAGCAGAAAAACGGGCCCGGCAGGCCGAGAAGAGAAATGCCCGCAACCGGGCGGTAAAAAGCAAGGTTAAAGGCGCCATAAAGACCATGGAAACATCGGTCAAAGCAAAAGACGCTGAGGCATCGGCCCAGGCCCTGAAGGAAGCTGTCAAGGCTATCACCTGTGCGTCATCGAAAGGCATCCTTCACAAGAATAACGCAGCCCGCAAGATATCCCGACTGACAAAGAAGGCTAACGCTGCACTGAAAGCCTGAGCAGTTCGACAAGGAGCAGTTCCAGGGGATAGAATCCCCCGGTCTTAATTCCCATGTCTGCACGGTTCAGCAGGCGAAACACGTTATACAGATAGTCCTGTTCGGCGGGGGAGTTTTTTTCATTCATCAGCTGGGCATAGTGCCAGTTCAGCGCACCAAGAAGACTGAACGCTTCTTCGGTCTCCCGCAGAATGCCGTATATGGCAAATGCCCTTTCCGTATCGCGGTCCCGCAATGCATGAATAAGGTCAAAGGCTCCGCAGGTCCGTTTCCCTTCTATGATCTCCCTGATGTCTTCCGCTTCTATTGACGTCTTCCCGAGGAGCTGGAGTTTCTCAATCTCCGTCGATATCATGCCGAGATCCGGTCCAATCACTGCGAGGAGATATTCCGCAGCAGCACGGGAGATGTTCAACCCTTTCAGCCGCGACGTCGCGCCGATCCATGCCGGTATCTCCCCTTCCCTGATATCAAGCACGATCTGTTTAACGCTTTTCAGCACTTCTTTCGCATCTTTTTTCAGGCTGCCTTCATGCAGGAGGACAAGGGCCGTGCTCTCCGAAGGATTCATAAGATAGTCCGCGATCTTTTTCATATCCTTTTTTGCAGCCTTCTGGAAATTCTCGATCAGTACATATTTCCGGCCGGTAAAGAAGGGAACTGTATTCATGACGTCAAGGATCTGCTCAAACGAGGCCTTGTCCTTCTCAGAGGAGAGAAGATCAAAGGAGTGGAAGTTGAAGTCCCGTTCTGCCGGTGGAACAAGGTCTCTGACCAGGCGTGCAGCCTCAGCATGCAGAAAACGGTCTGCTGCAGTAAAGACGTAGCTCTTAGCAGGAAGCCCCTTCTTTATTGCGTCAAGGAGATCCCGGTAGGCCATTACATTAATAATAGATGAGCGTGCCGATGACCGACTTCGCCAGGTCGGACATTGCCGATTTCTCGGCATTTTCGCGCGCTGCGAGAAGGTTCTGCAGTGCACCGGCACCACTGAAGGAAACGATGAAGGGCAGTCCACGGTTCTTGATCTCCGTAATCTTTCCTGTACTGTCCTGGAACGTGAAGTCGGCATCAAGGATGAATCGGTACTCGACCGTAATGTCATCCTTTTCCGATAGGCTGGCCATGCTGAAATTTCGTATCACCCCGGAAAGGACCGGCGCAGCCACCGGCGTTACCGCAACACCATAATTTGCGAACTCCTCGACAAGCGCCTGATGCAGCTTATCCTGAAGCTTCGGTTCAATGGTCGCGTTCTCTATCTTCCCGATCCGCACCTCGGTGAAAGGAAGCGATGACCTGCTATAGGCAGTGTATCCGCACCCTGCGGCAAGCAGGACCGGGGCAAGCAGGACGAGCAGAAGCATCATTCTATTTCTCGGATCCATGGCTCATTCTCCTATTACGATATTCACCAGCCGGCCTTTGATAATGATCACTTTCCTGATGCTCTTCTGGCCGATGGCCTCAGCTATCTTGCTGTCCTTCAGGGCTATTTCCCTCACCTGTTCGTCGGGCAGCCCCGCGGAGATCATCAGCTTGCCGCGAAGCTTGCCGTTAATCTGAATGACCAGTTCCACCTCTTCATCTGCCGCCATGTTCTCATCCCATGCCGGCCATGGCTGCTGGGAGATGCTCGGCCCGTTGCCGATCCTTTCCCAGAGTTCCTCGGCAATATGCGGGGTAAACGGGCAGAGCAGAAGGAGAAGGTTCTCCACGCTGAACCGGAATACCCGCATATCCTGATCCTCGAAAGGTTCAAACCCGCTCATGTCATTCACCAGCTCCATCATTGCAGCTATGGCAGTATTGAAATGATACTCCTTCTCAATGTCCATGGTGACTTTTCTGATCGTCTGGTGGGTCTTCTTTAACAGCGCCCTGCCCTTGTCTGATGCGGAAGTTTTTCCGCCCGCTGACGCAGCGGCCCTGAGACCGTTCTGATGCCGCTGCACCATAGCCCAAATTCTGTTCAGAAACCGGTAGGCGCCTTCAACTCCCTTGTCAGACCATTCGAGGTCTTTCTCGGGCGGAGCGGCAAAGAGCGAGAAGAGCCGGGAGGTATCGGATCCGTAACGGTTGATGAGATAATCAGGATCAACCACATTCCCCTTTGATTTTGACATCTTGGCACCGTCCTTGATCACCATGCCCTGGGTAAGCAGATTTGTGAAGGGTTCGCTCGCACAGGTTATGCCAAGGTCGCGGATGACACGGGTAAAAAAACGGGAATAGAGAAGATGCAGGACCGCATGCTCAACACCGCCGACATACTGGTCAACGGGCATCCAGTAGGAAAGTTCCGGATTGAGGCTTTTCCCGCTGAAGGTGATATTGTCCTTGCCGAGACAGTAGGCTACGAAATACCAGGAGGAGTCCACAAAGGTGTCCATGGTGTCTGTCTCGCGCCGTGCGCGGCCCCCGCATTTCGGACAGGACACCTGCAGGAAGGATTCCGATTCAAGGAGAGGAGAGCCTCCGGTGCCGGTGAACTTCACGTCCTCCGGAAGGATGACCGGAAGGTCCTGTTCCGATACCGGGACAATCCCGCAGGCATCACAGTAGATCACCGGGATGGGCGTTCCCCAGTACCGCTGCCGAGATATTCCCCAGTCCCTGAGCTTGTAGTTGATTACTTTCTTTCCCCGTCCCTTTTCCGCAAGCCATGCCGAGATCTGTTGTTTTGCCTCAGAACTCGCAAGTCCGCTGAACGGTCCGGAATTAACCAGCACGCCTTCGCCCTCATAGGCCTCTGCCAATTCTGCACCCGGAACATGGGAGACTGAACTTTCGCTCTGCGTTATAACCTCCCGCACCGGCAGACCGTATTTCTTTGCAAACTCAAAGTCACGCTGGTCATGAGCAGGAACGGACATGATGGCGCCGGTGCCGTACTCCATCAGCACAAAGTTTGCAATATAAATCGGGATCTTCTCCTGGTTCACCGGGTTGACGGCATAGCTGCCGGTAAAGAGTCCGATCTTTTCGTCCACCTTCCCGTAGTGTGCCGTCACCTTCTCGAGCCCTTCGCTGTCAGCGACAAGCGCTGCGGAAAGCGGGTGGCCGGGCGACAGGCAGAGGAAGGTCGCACCGAACAGCGTATCAGGCCTCGTCGTAAATATCCTGATCATATCGTCTGTGCCGTTGATCGTGAAATCAACCTCGGCACCATGACTTTTGCCGATCCAGTTCCTCTGCATCACCACGACCTTCTCGGGCCAGCCGGTCAGGTCATCGCAGGAGCTCAGCAGCTCTTCAGCATATGCCGTGATCTTCAGGAACCACTGCTCAAGCTCTTTCTGGACAACGGCATGGTCGCAGCGCCAGCACCGGGTATCGATCACCTGCTCGTTTGCCAGGACCGTTGCGCATGAAGGACACCAGTTCACATAGGACGATCTCCGGTAGGCAAGGCCTTTTTCCATCATCTTGATAAAGAACCACTGGTTCCAGCGGTAGTAGTCAGGGCTGCAGGTGGTCACTTCCCTGTCCCAGTCATAGCTGAGACCGAGTTTTCCGAGCTGTCCTTTCATATACCGGATATTCTCATACGTCCATTTCGAAGGATGCACCCCATGCTTGATCGCTGCATTCTCGGCAGGCATGCCGAAGGCATCCCACCCCATGGGGTGGAGAACATTGTATCCCTGCATGCGCTTATAACGGGCAATGACATCGCCGATCGCATAGTTGCGCACATGCCCCATATGGATCTTGCCCGACGGATAGGGAAACATCTCAAGACAATAGAACTTCTCCCGTGCAGCATCCGCGCCTGTCCGGAACAGACCTTTTTCCTCCCAGATGTTCTGCCATTTCTGTTCAACGGTTTTCGGGTCGTATCGTTCTTCCACCATCAGATCTCCAGAGAAAAGTTCAGGCACAAAGCGTAAGGATAGCCGTAAATAATTTCGCTATTATAGCATACCCGGAAGTGAAGGAACCCGCACTGACATCAGGCCGGGTAAATCGCAGCTGACATTTTCTCGTGACGCGGATAGGAGTCCCGCAGGGAAAAAGATGCGGCTACCGCCCTGCAATGCGGACGGCGAGCACCCTGCAGGAATTGTTGTGGATGCAGGCAGTGTCGCCAAAATGCCGGTACAGACCTCATACCAGTCCGTAGGATCGGCCCTTGACTCAGCTGCCCAGACAGAGCAGTCATTCAGGGGAAAGGTTGCGTCAACGCCGTCAACACTCCGGGGTTCGGTCCGTGCAGGCATCCTCCAGCAGGACAAATCGCCGAGCTTCAGCGAATGGATATACTCCTTCGCCTGATCCCAGCCCATCATAATGTTCGGGTCGGGTGCCCGCTGGAGCCCTGAGCGGGTATCGGTGACGTCCGTATCCGGAGGAACGATAAGGCGGCATATACCGGTGAAGGAAGCGCAGCAATCTTGACTGCGGGAACGGGCTGCCCCCTCTCATCC
>QKDO01000025.1 GCA_003252075.1 Nitrospirota bacterium | reverse complement strand
CAGCGGCGATTTCGACGGAACAGATCAGCCTTGTGCTTGGCCGACACTATGTTATCTCATTCCAGGAGGGACTTGAAGGGGATGTCTTCGGCCATGTGCGGGAGCGTCTCAGGAGCGAAAAGGGCAAGGCGCGCAGGCTGGGGGCTGATTATCTGGTCTATTCCCTGATCGATGCGGTAGTAGACAACTATTTCCCGATCCTCGAAGCCCTGGGCGAGAAGATCGAAGTCCTCGAGGAAAGGCTCGTCACAAGTCCGACCTCCGAGACGCTGCATAACATCCATTACTTGAAGCGGGAAATGATTTTCCTGAGAAAAACAGTCTGGCCTCTGCGAGAGGTGATCAGCAGCCTGCAACGGGGAGACTCAACCCTTGTCCAGGACGCGACCCGTCTTTACCTGAGAGATGTGTATGACCATACGATCCAGGTGATCGATACCATTGAGACGTATCGCGATATGGTCACGGGTATGCTCGATATCTACCTTTCCAGTGTCAGCAACAGGCTGAATGCGGTGATGAAAGTGCTTACCATCATTGCCACGATCTTTATGCCCCTGACGTTTCTCGCGGGCATCTATGGCATGAACTTCAAGTACATGCCGGAGCTTGAATGGCGGTATGGCTATGCTATTATCTGGGGGCTCATGATCGGCATAGGTCTGTCCATGATTGTCTACTTCAGGAAAAAGAAATGGCTCTAGCTGGATGCACGAACGATCGGGTGCAGGAATGGGTGAAATCATTGATATCAGAAGAAATACCGGGCAAAAGGAATGTGCGTGGAACTGATAAAGACCTTCTTTGATATCTTCATGCATCTGGACAAGCACCTTGGCAGCGTTATCCAGGCATACGGCGTCTGGACCTATCTTATCCTGTTTCTTATCATATTCTGCGAGACCGGACTGGTGATAACACCGATCCTGCCGGGCGATTCTCTCCTTTTTGCTGCAGGGGCCTTTGCTGCAATAGGAGCGCTTGACGCGGGATTGCTGTTCCTCCTCCTTTCCGTAGCTGCTGTTGCCGGGGATACCGTCAATTACACGGTAGGCAACTACCTGGGGCCGAAGATATTCCACCATGAAAAGGTGCGGTTTCTCAACCGGGAGTACCTGGACCGAACGCACCGGTTCTATGAGAAGCACGGCGGGAAGACGATCATCATTGCTCGGTTCATGCCGATCATCCGGACTTTTGCCCCCTTTGTTGCAGGCATCGGCAGTATGACCTATATGCGTTTTATCAGCTACAACGTTGTCGGCGGCCTTATCTGGATAGCGACTTTCATCTTTGGCGGGTATTTTTTCGGAAATATCCCCCTGGTGAAGAGAAACTTCACGCTGGTGATCCTGGTGATCATATTCCTGTCCATACTCCCCGGCATTATAGAGTTTTTCCGGCAACGCCAGAGAAGAAGAAATATCGTGGCATGATTCAGATAAAGAACGCGCAAGGAGACAAAAGGATGAATAAACTGACGGTTATTGTTGCAGCAGTGCTTCTCATCTTCTCCGGTTCGCTGGTGCAGGCTGCCGAGAAGGAAAAAAAGAAACCCATACCCCAGTACTGGATGAATGTGGAAACAGCGAATACGAGCATCCCTGGCATGTCCTCGGGGGAAATGGGCGGACTGGAAGGTATGATTATGGGGAAGATGACCGGCATGGGTGGAACCCGGAGAAGCCTCATCCTTCAGCTGGTTTCGCCGAAGGCGACACCGCCTGAACCCGAGGCAACCCATGACATCCCACCAGGCCAGAAAATGGGCAATACTCTTCCGCTTCTCATTCCGGAGAAGGCGAAACCAGTCAGGGACGAGGAAACGGAAGAACCGACATACGAGAAGCCCAAGCTTCGCATGCTCATGTACTGGGGATGCAGTGAGACGGTCCGACCGGGACAGCCGAAGATCCTTGACACAGAAAAGATGAGCATGGTCGAGTTCGGCAGGGCCATGTCAGCCCGCACGGGTACCCGGCAGTACCCCCCATCGCCGAGGACGGGGTGGACCTATGCAGACTGGCCTAACCGGAAGCATCACAAGGAAATTCCCAAAGACAGCTCTTTACAGGGTGAACACTTCGTGCACGGCAACTATACACCTGATATCAAGTTCAGCGTCGATGAACAGCATGATTTCATGGCACCGGTAGAATTCACGTCCGTCAAGGGCGGCATTGCCGACAGTGTCAGTTTCCAGTGGAAAAAGATCCCGACGGCGCTGGGATACTTTGCCATGGCAATAGGGCAGAATGAGAAGACCGGCGAAACGATCATCTGGTCGTCGAGCGAGGTGCAGGAACCGGGGTATGCTCTTATGAACTACCTGCCGCCGTCAAACGTCGCGAAGTTCATAAAGGAAAAGGTGGTAATGGGTCCTGATGTCACGCACTGCGCCGTGCCCAAGGGCATATTCAAGGACACTGGCGGTGCTGCACTCCAGTTCATTGGTTATGGCGATGAACTTAACATTGCCTGGCCCCCCAAACCGAAGGATCCGAAGATTCCCCACGAATACATCTGGGCCATGAAACTGAGGAACAAGTCAACGGGCATGCTTCCGCTGGGAGAGGACAGCGGCGGGGAGGAACAGGACAGCGGCAGCAGTGAACAGAAGCGGGATGCCCAGCCTGCTGACGCAGATAGGGGCGGCGATGTACCGGAAAAAAAGAAGGGCGGTCTGGACAAGATTCGGGGCATTTTCGGCTTCTGACAGATTATGTCCCGGTGAGGCTGTAAGACAGGCAGAATCCTGGTGTAATTGACGGATTATCCTTGGTGCCGGAGAAGGAAAATCTGCAGATAGGAGCTGATGGGCAACCGGTGCCGCTCTTCGTTCTGATCGGGGGGACACTGGCTGCAACGGCATTCTGCATATATGCCATGGCCAGTCAAGATGGGTTCCTTTTCCCCGACCATGCGAACCTGGCCTTTCACGAGTTCGGTCATATCTTTTTCGGGCTGTTCGGCAGCATGATCGGATTCTGGGGCGGCACACTTATGCAGCTTGGCGTTCCGCTCGGGATCCTTATCTATTTCCTCATGAAAAAGGAACGTGCAGGCGTCTTTTTCTGCTTGTTCTGGTTCGGCGAGAACATGCTGAACATTGCGGTCTATATGCATGATGCTCGCTCCCTTGCTCTTCCGCTGGTCGGCGGGGGCGAACATGACTGGAATGTCATCCTCGGGCACATGAAGCTGCTCCGGCATGACCAAAGTATTGCGGCAGCAGTAAGGGGCTGCGGATGGTTCATCATGGTCGCCTCGATCGTATGGTTTCTGGCCGCAGGAGTAAAGAGCAGAAGATAAGGACAGCACTAGGGATGATCCAGATGTGTGGCCTGCGGAATGATCCGCTGGTACTCCTTATAGCTTACTGCCGAATACCAGTGATTGGTCAGCTTTGCCATGCCGATGCTTCCCCAGAAGAGCACGACGATCACAAACGCGGCGAAGGCGGGGTTTACCGCTTTCTTTCCTGCGAGCGATATATCAAGCGCCCCTTTTGCCGGGCAGTGACTTACGCAGGTGAGGCATCCGGTACATTCGGGCGACCGTACGCTTCTTAATTGTTCCACCGGCAGCAGGGAAGGGCAGTTCTTCGTACATTTTCCACAGTGAATGCATGCGGCGTTATTTCTTGTTATCGTTAAGGGGCTGAAAAAACTGATAAGTCCGAGCAGGGCGCCATAGGGGCAGAGATATCTGCACCAGAAGTTCTTGTAGAACAGAGATAGAATGAAGAGCAGTGACAATGAGACAGCCGTTGTCGTGCTCATCTCCGTAAAGAAGAAGAGCATCTTCACGTCTGCAATCTTGTAATAATCTCCCCCAATAAACTGGAGGATTGCGAAAGAGGGCATCTTCAGGACAACCACATAGATGAAGAATGCCATGAGGATATACTTCACGGACCGCAGGCCATAGTCAGCATACCGCGGTATGGTAAAGTTCCTGCCGAAAATCTTTTTACCGAGTTTCCAGACACCATCGGAAATGGCACCTACAGGGCATATCCATCCGCAGAAGCCTTTTTTCAGAACAAGAGCCAGCACCAGCGCGGCAACAAAGATGACTAGGGCCGAGGGGTGTATGCTGTCGAAAATCCCTTCAGTGATCCAGAGCTTCAGCGCCATAAGTGCGCCGATAGGAAGAAAACCTTCTATAGAAGGGAACCTGCTCCTTAGTATCGTTTCTTCGGTTCCCTGAAGAACTGTTCCCTGCGTGAGGAAGTGCTCTACGAAGAAATAGAACCGGTAACCTGCGTAGAAGAGGAAAAGAAATAATCCCCACTGCAGGGCATAGCGGGCATATCTCAGATATGTGCGGTCTATATTGCCCATGACCTCTATGATAAACAGGATATGTTACGAAAACTATGATTTATCACATAGTCACTACTCAGCGCGTCTTGCTGCTCTTGCCGGCATGGAACTGATATCATGAGGGAAAGACGCAACGTGATGAAGATGCAGATGTTTGACTTCATAATCCCCTTTTTGCAAAAATATCTTATGCTGAGAAGAATTGCCGGAATCCTCCCTGCACTGGTCCTCGTTGTTTATAGTGGTGTGGCGATGCTCAGTGTTGAAGGCTCAGTGCTTTGTTTCGGTAAAGACGGGCATGTGGCAATTGAGTTCGCAGATGCATGCAATGGTTCGGGGTCTGGATCTCAGCTTGCGGGGATGAAAAGCGATGGCTGCGGTCCTTGTAAGGATGTTAAACTTCTCGGCAGCTCGGCCTACACAAAGAATGCTTCGCATGACACGCAATCGTTTCCCTTGGTATCTCCATCTCCGATATGCCCATCTTTGCCACTGAAAGAATATTCCCGTAAGCTCATTAATCTTCCGAAATATTCACACGATAAGACCCTCTCCGGCCTCCAATCCGTCGTTCTTATGATCTGAGAAGCCTCATTTCCCTGTCCGCGCTACTCGGAAGGAAAGCTTCTGTCATTATACGCTTTGTCTAGTAAGGAGGCTTCTATTTTATGGATCGAATTTATGTTGTCATGATTGTTTTGTGTGCAGTATTCATGATTACCTCGCCTGCAGCTGCGTCAGAAATGCAAGAGTTGACGCTTGAGCAGGCAATAACACTCGCCCTTGAGAATAACCCTGACCACCAAGTCCTCAGGCTTGAAGAAGAATCAGCAAAGGGGCAGTATGAAAAAGCGCAGCTTCTGCTCATCAATAATCCGACGATCGAAGGCGCTGTCTCAAAGAAGGACAAGCCGGAAGAGGAAGGAGGGGGGAAGTTTACAAACTATGGCTTCAAGCTCTCCCAGGAATTCGAGATCGCAGGTCAGAGGGGTGTAAGGATCGATGTTGCGGAAAAAGAGCTCGCCCGGGTGAAGTCGGAAATCAGGGACAAAGAGAGGATTTTGATTTCAGACGTGAAAGATGTTTTTGCAAAGGCGCTTGCAGCAAAAAAGAAAAACGGCCTTGCACGTGAGATTGTCACGCTGAATGAAGAGCTCCTCGGCTACACAAAGATCAAGTTCCAGGCCGGAGATGTTTCAGGGCTGGATGTCAATCTTTCAGAGGTTGAACTGAGCAAAGCAAAGAAAGAGCTTCTCCTGGCGCAACGGGAATACCGGGAATCGCTTCTTGCGTTGCAGGGCCTCCTCGGCGTATCACCTGATATGTCCTTCGCCATAGAAGGCGAACTGCCTTCAGAAGCGCCGGCGCTGCCTGACAAAAAAGCACTGAAGACCTTGGCCCTTTCCCATCGGCCTGACGCAAAGGCTTCCGCATTTGAGATGGAGCAGACGGAACTCGCGCTGAAACTGGCAATAAAAGAAGCCTTCCCGAATATAACGCTCGCCGGGTTTTATGACAGGGATGAACGCAGGAATGCCGTGGGCTTAGAGATTACGGTTCCGCTGCCGTTCTTTGACAGAAAGCAGGCCGAAAAGAGAGAGGCCTCTGCAAAAGTAGAAGGCGCGAAGATAAAGGCGGCAGGTCTGAAAAAATCCATTGAGCAAGAGATTGATAGGGCTTTCAACGATATCACATCTGCCAGCGAGGAGCTTTCGCTTTTCAGGAAAGAGATACTGGTAAAGGCCGCAGAAAACCTGAACCTCCTGAACCTAGCTTTCAAGGAAGGGAAGATCGGTTTCTTTGAAGTGCGGCTCGCACAGAAGGATACCATCGAAGCACAGTTAGCCTATATTGAGGCGCAGACAAGGGCGCAGCTTGCGCTGAATGCTGTTGAGAAGGCCACGGGAGGTGCAGTGAAATGATTATACAGAAAAAAAGAGCTGAATACCGCCTGCTAACAGTCTTTGTTATTCTGCTGGCCGCAGCGGTAGTAGTCACGGGATGCGGAAAAAAGGAGGCAGCTCAAGAAGAAAAGCAGACGGCAGTGGGAGAAAAGAAAGAAGCCGGAGGACACCATGGTGGTCACGAAGGTGAACACGGAGGACACGAAGGTGAAGAGCCCGGCGTTGTGACGCTGCCACCTGAAAAGCAGAAGTCCTCGGGAATAGAAGTCAAGAAAGTTGCACTTGAGGATGCGGCTGTTCCTCTCTCCGCAACTGCCGTTATAGAGATGAACATGGACAGGTCTGCGAAGATCAGCCCCAGGGTGACGGGAAAGGCTGTCAGGATCATCGCATCACAGGGCGACAGGGTAAAGACCGGGCAGACGCTTGCCTATCTCGACAGTGTGGAGCTTGACCAGACATGGGCTGATTATCTCAAGGCACAGGGAAAGGTCGAGCTTGCGGGAACGAACCTCCAGCGCGAGGAAACCCTCTTTGAGAAGAAGGTTTCGCCTGAAAAAGATGTCCTAAAGGCGAAGCAGGAACTGGGAGAGGCAGAGGCTGACCTCAACCTTGCAAAGGAGCGCTTCAGGCTGCTCGGTGTCAATGTCTCTCAGTTCGAAGCAACAAGGGGCAATGGGTCTCATCCCCTTATCCCGGTCACCACTCCTGTTGGTGGTGTGGTTATTGAAAAAACCGTCACACAGGGAGAGATGGTCAATTCTGAAAAGGCGCTGTTTACTGTTGCCGACCTCTCAACGCTATGGGTAGTGATCGATATCTACGAAAAAGATATTTCCCGTCTCAGGCGCGGCACCGGAGTAAAGGTGTCAGTTGCAGCGTTTCCTGAGAAGACCTTCAAAGGGAAGATTTCCTATATCAGTGATGTGGTCGACGAAAAGACAAGGACCGAAAAGGCGAGGGTGACGATAGACAACTCAAGCGGCCTGCTTAAGCCAGGCATGTTTGCGACCGTGCTGACCGAGGCCACAAGCGGAGGGACTGAGCGGCTTATTGCTGTTCCTGAAGAGGCGATCCTTATCGACGGCACAAAGAGAAAGGTCTTTATTCAGATCGCCCCAGACAAGTTTAAAATGAGAGAGATAGAGGCGGGAAGGACGCTTGGGGGCCGGCTGGAAGTTATATCAGGACTCAAGGAGGGAGAGATGGTTGCCGTCAAGGGGGCGTTCATCCTTAAATCGGAGCTGAAGAAAGGCGAACTCGTCGACGAACATGGCCATGGCAAGTAAATTGCGCTGAATGAACGGGAGATAATCGCTCATGTTGGAAAAGGTGATTGAATACATATTAAAGCAGAAAGGCATGGTCATATTCCTGTCGCTGCTGATTATAACCATCGGATTGTATGCATATGTGAAATTGCCGATTGATGCTTTCCCGGATGTAACAAACATTCAGGTTGAAGTAGTAAGCCACGCCGATGGACTGTCTGCCGTAGAGATCGAGAGAAACGTGACGTACCCGATCGAGATGGCAATGCGCGGCTTGCCTGATATCGAGCAGATGCGTTCGGTCACAAAGTTCGGGCTGTCAATCGTAACGATAGTGTTCAAAGATTATGTTGATATTTATTTCGCGCGGCAACTGGTATTCGAACGCCTGGCAGAAGCGAGAGAAAAGGTCCCCAAAGGCGTTGAAATTGCTATGGGACCAATTGGCACGGCAATGGGCGAAATCTATCAATATACGCTCGAAGGAGAAATGCCGGAAGATCCGCATCAAAAAATAGCATATCTGACAAACCTGAGGACCATTCAGGAGTGGATTATCACTCCGCAGTTGAAGAGTGTCGCCGGAGTTAATGAAATAAATTCTTTCGGAGGATACTTCAAACAATACCAGGTGATCGTATCGCCGGAAAAACTGCTGAAATATGCAATAACCGTTGACGATGTGTACTCAGCCATCGGCAGCAACAATGAAAACGTCGGAGGGAACATTCTCGAACGAAATAGTGATCAATTTATAGTCCGCGGTGTCGGATTGATAAAAGATGTCAGCGACATAGAAAGCATTGTCCTGAAATCCCAGGGTGGTACGCCGACGTACATTCGGGACGTGGCGCTGGTAAAGGTCGGTGAAGCTGTCCGTATGGGCGCCGCCATGAAAAACGGAAAGGATGAATGTGTCGGCGGTATTGTTATGATGCTGCGCGGCGAAAACAGCCGTGACGTTGTTCACCGGGTGGCGGAAAAAGTCAAAGAAATCAATGAAAACAATGTCCTTCCTGTAGGGATCAAGATCGTTCCCTATTACGACAGAAGCGATATTGTGAGTGCCAGTGTCGGCACGGTAAACAAGGCGCTGATCGAGGGTTCCCTCCTGGTCCTGATCGTGTTGTATCTGTTACTGAACAGCATCCGGGGCAGTATCGTGGTCCTCATCGCGTTACCGCTATCGCTTCTGGCCACATTCATAGTAATGAAGCTTACGGGGATCAGCGCAAACCTGATGTCTCTCGGCGGCCTGGCCATTTCCATTGGCATGATAATAGACACCACGATCATTCAGGTTGAAAACGTGCAGCGACATTTAAGTGCAGAGGGAACGCAGCACCCCAAATTATTTACGGTGCTTAAAGCAGTGATGGAAGTCAGAAAGCCGAGCATTTTCGGCGAGCTTATCATCGCGCTCACCTTCATCCCGATTCTTTCCCTGGAAGGGATCGAAGGGAAGATGTTCTCGCCGCTGGCCGTCACCGTTGCGATTGCGCTTCTTGCGTCCTTGTTCCTTTCCATCTTCGTTATTCCGGTCCTCTGCATACTGTTTTTGAAGCCGCAAGCGGAAAAAGAAAGCTTTATCATGAAGCGTGCAATCAGGCTCTATCTACCGCTTCTGGAATATGCAATGAACAGGAAGCGAGTAGTGTTGAGCATTGCAGGAGTTTTCCTGATTGCGTCCCTGTTACTCGTAACGAGATTGGGAACGGAATTCATCCCGACCATGGATGAAGGTTCGTTCGATATGGATGTGTCCATGCTTCCCGGGGTTTCCCTTGCGAAATCTGTGGAAGTGAACCAGCGTGTCGCGGAAAAGCTGAAGGAGTTCGATGAGATGGATGTGGTGGTAGCACGAACAGGACAAACCGGCATTGCCCTGGATACCAGAGGAACTGATAAAACCGCGTATGTTGGAATATTCAAGCCAAAAAAGGAATGGAAACGGGATATTTCAAAAGAAGAATTGACCAATGAGATGCGCGAGTCCCTGGAATCGATTGCAGGAATTACCTTCGGCTTCAGCCAGCCGATCCAGTGCCGCATTGACGAACTTGTAGCCGGAACGCGCGCGCAACTGATTCTCAAGCTGTTTGGCGAAGATATTGACGTGCTGAGCAATAAATCGGCAGAAATTGCAAAAGTGCTTTCCACCATCAGGGGTGGGGCCGATTTGAATGCGGAAAAGGTTTCTGGGCAGCCCTATCTAACCGTAAACATAAACCGGGCCAGCATAGCACGGTATGGTCTGAATATCAGCGACGTTCAGAATGTGATCGAAATAGCCGTGGCTGGGAAAGCAGCTTCGCAACTGTACGAAGAGAACCGCAGCTTCGATATATCTGTCCGCTTGCCTGAAGAAAAAAGGAATTCCCTGGATGCGATCAAGAATCTGATGATAACCACGAAAACCGGTATCAATGTTCCGCTCGAACAGCTGGCAGAGGTGAATATGATCGAAGGGCCGGTCCAGATAAGTCGCCAGGACGGGGTGAGAAGAATCGGGATCGAGATGAACATCACCGGCAGGGATATCGGCAGTTTTGTCGCGGAAGCACGGCAAAAGATCAAAGAGAAGGTCAAGTTGCCTCCCGGATATTATCTTACGTGGGGCGGACAGTTTGAGAATCAGCAGCGTGCCATGAAAAAACTGATGATAATCGGACCTGTTGCGATCGGTTTGATCCTGCTTCTTTTGTACGTCACCTTCAGGTCAATCCGCCTTGCGCTGCTGGTCATTTCCAATCTCCCCTTTGCCTTGATCGGCGGTGTCTTCTCCCTCTTTATCTCCGGTCAGTATCTCTCTGTTCCTGCATCCGTAGGGTTTGTCGTCCTGTTTGGCGTCGCCGTGCTGAACGGACTGGTGCTGGTGTCGCGCATCTCGCAACTGCGGGATGAAGGACTTGCTCTGCAGGAAGCGATCAGGAAGGGAAGTCTTGACAGATTACGCCCGGTATTGATGACCGCATCTATTGCAATTTTCAGTTTGATACCGATGCTGCTTGCCGGAGGGGCGGGTTCTGAAATACAAAAACCGCTGGCGACGGTTGTTGTGGGAGGTTTGGTTACTTCTACACTGCTTACGCTGTTGATCATTCCTTCAGTCTACAGTTGGTTTGAAAAGAGAAAGGTCGAAGCAGAAATGTAAATGAATTGGTCTCTGCGTATCATGCATGTCAACGAAGACTCTTAAGGAGAATTGTATGAAAGAGATAAAAGCAATAATTAGACCGTCAAAATTGCTCGAAGTAACTGAAGAACTTCATAGAATCGAAGGACTGCCGGGTGTGACGGTATCGGAAATCAAAGGATTCGGCAAAAACAGGGCACAGAACACAAAAGATAAGAGTGTTTATGAATTGGTGGAATTTGTTCCGCGTATAAAAGTAGAAGTCGTTGTTGATGATGAGATGGTTGATGAAGTCGTCAGCGTGATTCAGAAGTTCTCTCATACCGGCAATACCGGCGATGGAAAAATATTTGTGGTTAATGTTGAAGAGATAGTAAAGATAAGAACAAATGAAAGAGGACGATCTGCTATTTAGCAGCATGACCAATGATACGGTTTGCTGCGTTCCGGAGCGTGGAATGTGCCAATCTGGTGATCGCGAAAGCCGACGGAGCTATCCTCCATGGAGACCTCTCACACGCCACCGGCACCGAAGTACAGCGATGGAATGACCAGGAGCGTTAGCAAGGGGGCCATTAATCATCACGATAGGGGAGAAGAGGCGATGCGGAGACTACGCATATTTTTTCTGGCTGTACTCACAGGACTTTCACTCTTCGGGTACGTAACCCCGGCGTAAGAATTTCAGGTGAGATCGGGAAGCGAAAAGACAGATGTTTTACGGCAGTAAAGGGTAAGCTGCAATTCCTAAAATGCAGACCCCAATGCGTGCATCTGGCTGTCGTCATCTTGAGTCAAGGAGAAAGGTGACCGGCCCGTCATTGACGAGCGATACCTGCATATCTGCAGCGAACTCGCCGGAAGAGACAGGTATGCCCTCCTTGCGAATAATGGCGATTGCCTGTTCATACATGGCCTTTGCCCTCTCAGGGTTCTCTGCCTTATCAAAGGAAGGCCTGTTTCCTTTTCTGCAGTCGGCAGCAAGCGTGAACTGTGGCACAACGAGAACTTCACCGCCTATGTCTTTCACCGACAGGTTCATCCTGCCTTCGCTGTCGGAGAAGATCCTCAGACTTATCACTTTTTTCACAATGAGGTCGAGGTCTTTCTCCGAGTCTCCTTTTTCCACGCCAAGAAAGACCAGTATGCCTTTCTCAATATGTCCTGCAGTCTTGCCGGTAATCGCGACATCTGCACGGGAAACCCTCTGTATCAGCGCCTTCATCGATTTTGCACTTCGTTTCAGAACGCTCAGCTGTCTATTAATACCACATCATCGCTTCAAAATCAGGGGTCGGAACGGTCAGACTGATATGGCCTCTCCAGGGACAGCGCTCGATCTCTTCCGACCCTTTCCTGATCGACAGGAAAAGGTTGATTTCGTCCTTCTGCTTTGCTCTGAGATCGGAAAAGGGGATGCCGATCTCGAAGATGTCCCTGATAGCGACATCGGTGATCTCTTTTACTTTGACCCATTGCTCATCTGATTGTTCGTAGAGTTCAGCGCTGATATTGTCCCCGCTTATCGGACAGGTTATCCGGATGTTTGCCGGCAGTGACGTGACGATGGAAAGTGAGAGGGAGCCGTCCATCTCCTTGAATGGGACGGCAGGATCAAGCCTGATGAAGAGCTGATCCTCATTGAACCCGTAATGAATGGACGAAACCAGGCTTTGCGCTTTGTGCATGCTCCCGCCGGACTTCTTCACGTCAAGCTCCGCCCCCTGGTACCATTCATAGTAGCTGGTCAGCATGCCGTCTATCCGGGGCCTGATAAACCCCCGGATCATCAGGGCAGGGGGTATCTCGCGGTCATGCCGGAGCACGGGGGAAAAGAGGTGCGACGGCACCTCCTTTCCCATTTTCCGGTAGACCGACATGAGGTTCAGCCTGAACAGATCATCAAAATCTTTCTCTGTCTCGGTCGAATGCTCGTCTCCATACCACCAGTTCCAGTCGCTCCCTTCCGCGATATAGATCGACTTCCATGCATCTTCAAGGTTCATTTCGGGATGTGCATGCTGGAAGTGTTCAAGGCTCTCGCGTGCCTCGGTAAGATAGTCCCAGGCAAGATTGTCCTCCTCATGGCCTATCCAGATGCCGTAGTTCGCGTTGATCCATGAACCCGGATGGACACGCTCCAGGTCGTCTCCCTTGTGGATGGTGCTGACATATTCGGCGATGGTGACCGTTCTGAGCCTTTCTTCCCGGGAAAGCCGCTCATAGAGATAGAGGAAAAAATCTCTTCCGTCGTTCTTGTAATGCTCCCATGCATTCTCACCATCGAGAATGATCGGCACCACATGCGAACTGTTCGCAGGGAGGGTCTCACGAATGGAAAGCAGTCTCTGTATGAGGTCGTCTGCCGCCTTCCGGGGTTCCCACTGGGAATAGACAAAGCCGATAAGGTCGGAAAGGGTGTGGTCCCGGAATAGGATCGATACGTCATGATGGGAGTAGGGCCGGTAGAGCGCATGCGGATCAATAAGCGCTCCTGAAGCGTCCCTTAGGCCCCTGCCCAAAGATGCTGCCAGTACCCCCTCGTCTGTTGCAACCCAGGAAATGCCGAGCCGCGACACGATCCCAAGTACCTCTTCGCTTACCGAACCCTCTGATGGCCACATGCCGGTCGGCCGGTAATTGAAAAGCGATTCAAAGTACCTGACCCCCATGGCTATCTGTTTTTCGGCATCTTCGGGATGTATGAACCGCTGTCTCGGGAGATGCACCTGGGGCATGGCCACCCGTGCGATATCGGTATCGCAGAGGAGAGGAAGGATGGGGTGATAAAAGGGCGTAACGGAGAGTTCGACCTGTCCTGTTGCAGCCATATCCCGGTATGCAGGGATGATGCGGCGAAGGATGGCCATCTGTCTCTCGATGAGCAGGGTTTTTTCCTCCTCGGTAAATCCCCGGCCTTTTTCCACGAGCGATCTGAGGAAGGGATCGCGCTCGCGGAAGAGCGGGTCTATCCAGCAGAGGTTGAAAAAAACCTGGAGATCAAGATAGTCCTGATCGGTGAAATACTTCACCGCACGTTCCAGATCGCTCCTGATGATGTGGGTACCGCGCTTTACGAGAAGCTCGTAATAGCGGGGAAAGGGTCTGATCATGTTATCCCAGTGCGCAAGGAAAAAATTCTCGAGAATGAACGAGCGTTCACTCGCGGTCAGGTCTGCGGCCGGCTTTTGCGCTATATCGAGGTAGACGTCCCTTACACCGTGCTCGGCATAATCGACGATCTGTTCGAGGAGCGATGGCACGAGGTTGAAGTTCTGCTTTACTGCGGGGAAATCCTTCATGATCTCGACCATGTCGAGGTAGTCTTTTGTGCCGTGAAGCCTGACCCAGGGAAGACGGTACAGGCCTGTTTCCGGGTCCTTGTAGTACGGCTGATGCATATGCCAGAGGAATACGATGTGGAGGGGGCTATCGGTCATACTGAAAAATATATTCGTCCGGCTTGGAAAGTCCGTACTCCTCCCGGGCGAGCTTTTCGCGGTAGAACGGATCGTCCTTGAGGGCCTTCAGCTGCTGGCGCAGCTGCTCGTTCTGGTTATGCACCTCCATGATCTGTTTCTCAAGGCTCGTCCGTGTCTTGTTCATTTCGAGGTATTTCATCAGTCCCATGTCACCGAAGACAAGGCTGATCGACAGATAGATGAAGCTGAGCACGATGATCGTATAGAAGATCATGCGGTTCCTGCTTGCTTCGGCGCGAACCTGTTTCTCTAAAAGATTATGGTAGCCGCTCATGTCTTCAGGTTGTAAAAACCTTTCTTCCCCCGGTATGCTGCAGAGTCGGCGAGCTCCTCTTCGATCTGCAGGAGTCTGTTGTATTTTGCCACCCGCTCGCTCCGTGCAAGCGAGCCCGTCTTGATGAAGCCCGTGTTGCACGCAACCGCAAGGTCGGCGATTGTCGTGTCCTCGGTTTCGCCTGAGCGGTGCGATATGACTGCGGTATAACACGCGGTCTTCGCCATTTCGATCGCATCCAGGGTTTCGGTCATGGTGCCGATCTGGTTGAGCTTTATGAGGATCGAATTGGCAATGCCTTTTTCGATGCCCTTTGAAAGGATACCGGTGTTCGTCACGAAGAGATCGTCGCCGACGAGCTGGATTTTCCTGCCCAGTGCCGTCGTCAGAGCGGACCAGCCCTTCCAGTCGTTCTCGGCCAGTCCGTCCTCTATCGACAGAATCGGGTACTTGGCGGTTATCTTCTCATAATAGGTAATCATATCGCCGGCAGAAGCTCGTCTGCCTTCGAATCGGTAGAACCCTTTGTCATAGAATTCGGAAGCAGCAACGTCAAGCGCAAGGTAGACGTCCTGACCCGGTTGATATCCCGACTCTTCGATCGCCGTGAGCACAAGGATTATTGCCTCTTCATTGCTCTTAAGACTCGGTGCAAATCCTCCCTCATCGCCAACTGCTGTGTTCAGCCCCCTCGCTTTCAGGATCTTCTTGAGCGTATGGAAGATCTCGGTGCCCGCCCTCAGCGCTGTAGCGAAATCGGGAAGCCCTGCGGGCATGATCATGAACTCCTGGAAAGCAAGGTTGTTGTCTGCATGTGACCCACCGTTGATGATGTTCATGAGCGGCACTGGAATCACCTTTGCATTGCAGCCCCCGATATAGCGGTAGAGCGGTACGCCGGTCTCGTTTGCCGATGCCCTGCAGACTGCGAGCGAAACGCCGAGGATGGCGTTGGCACCAAGACGCCCCTTGTTTTCCCTGCCGTCAAGTTCGATAAGGAGCCCGTCGATGAACGTCTGGTCTGTTGACTCAAGACCGCGCACCCGCGGTGCGATCTCTTCAAATATGTTCCGGATAGCCTTCATGACGCCCTTGCCGTGAAAGCGTTTTCCGCCGTCCCGGAGCTCAAGAACCTCGCGCTTACCGGTAGAAGCTCCCGACGGCACCGCTGCCCTTCCGAACGCGCCGCTGTCGAGGTACGCATCGACCTCGACCGTCGGATTTCCGCGTGAATCGATGATCTCACGGGCTATCAGATCAATTATTTCACCCATCGTCCGAACTCCTCCTTAGAGGTATTGGTTAATCAGACTCTCTATCCGGACCCTGTCCAGAGGCTTGTTAGTAAGCTCTGTCCTGTTGCCAAGGTGCCGCAGGGTCGTTTCAAGAAAGATCTTGAAGTGTTTGACCCTGTCCAGAGCCTTCGGAAAGCCCTGGCCTGTCATCGTTTCCTTCTTCATCGTGCTCAGATCGTGAAAGAACATCGAGAATTCCTCATAGTCGTCATGCCGCAGCATCCGGAACGTGAAGCTCTCGAAATATAACATATAATTTCTCAGGGATTCAAAGCATTTCAGACGCTCTTTCGGGTTGTCCGAACGTGCGCAGAACATCGCGGTAAAGGCATGGAGGACATGAATGTCTTCCCTGAGCCGCAGCGACTGTTCGACCCGGGTCATGAAGCTCGCAAATACCTCCTCCCCCCGTAATGCGGGGTTATAATACTGGGCAAGCTGGACAATGGACTGCTCTGTCAGATTCTTCAGGATACCGTGGCTGTTCTCGATCTTCCCCCTGAAATGTACCGACGCCCTTTTGCGCTGGATATTCTTGAGCTCCTGCTGATACACCCGCCGCGTCTCCATGGAGAACTGGTAGGCGATCGTCCGGAGGAGCATCTGCAGTTCCGGGTTCACGAGTTTGCGGGATACCTTATCGATATAACCCTGAAAAAAGGCTATTTCCGACCTCAGGAGCACCAGAAGCATGAGGGACGAACTGAGGGAGACTGAGCGCTGCGAGGTGAGTTCGATGAAGCTCATGATGCGGATGAACCGGAAGAGGTACAGGTAGATGATCGAGATATGCTTTTTCTCATCTCTGTCCTTCAGCGACCTCACGATGTTCGATATCGCAGGGTTGGTGATCACATCGAACTCAGGGTTCATCTTTGTCCGGAAGGGATTAAAGAAGGCATTTTCGCGTATTTCCTTGCTCACCAGGTTTCCCACGTTCAGGAAGCCGGTGTAAGATATATGTCCCGAGCGGGAGATGTCCGTAATCAGTCCCTTCATGTTGATGAAGGAGTCGTACAGGAGATAGAGACCCTTCTCCGGGGTGTCCTGACGGTAGAGGTCCTCCCTGAATGCGTCGACTGACCGCGCAGAGAGGTACTTTGTCTCGGCAAACTTCTGAAACCAGTATGCATTCTTTCTGTTCTCGGGGATCACGGCCTCCAGGATGCTGAGCACACGGAGGATCGCATCACGCGCCGTGACAATCTCCTCATAAAAGTTTCTTCCGGCGATATCCTCGGTGGAGTTCGGGAGATTTTCCAGGTTGAAATACCTGTCAAGTGCCCTAAGAAGCGTATCCAGCTCGGAGAAGAGGGCGAGGTTCTCCCATTTTGCCTGCGCAACCCAATCCCGTGCCGTGATGTTCTCTGCCATGTTGCTGTTATTTCTTCGGCAGGTGGATAGCTTCTCCGTTCACATCCTCAGCTGCCTCCATCAGAGCCTCGGAAAGTGTCGGATGGGCGTGGATTGTTTCTGCCAGATCGCCGGCTCTCAGCCCTGTTTTCATGGCTACAGCTGCCTCGTGGATAAGGTCAGCGGCATGCGGCCCGATGATATGCGCCCCGATGATCCTGTCGGACGATGCATCGGAGAGGATCTTTACGATTCCCGTTATATCACCCATGGCATGTGCCTTGCCCAATGCCCTGAACGGGAAGACGCCTTTCCTGAAGGTAATTCCCTGCTCCTCTGCTTCCCGCTCCCTGAGTCCCACAGCGCCAATCTCGGGAGAGGTGAATATGGCAGCAGGGATGACCTGATAATCCATGGAGCACGGGATACCCATGATGTTCTTTACAGCAACAATCCCTTCGGCTGATGCCTTGTGCGCCAGGAGCATCCGTCCGGTAATGTCTCCTATGGCATAGACGCCGGTGACATTTGTCTCCATCTTTTCGTTTACCAGGACCTCGCCCCTTGCGCCGGTCCGGATCCCAAGCTGTTCTATTCCTATGCCATCGGTATTCAGTGTCCTGCCGGTGGATACAAGGACCTTCTCCGCAACAATCTCTTTACCGTCGGATAGCAGCGCATGAACACCATCTTCCCCTATCCCGGTCTTTTCAACTGTCGTACCGGTGATGAGCTTTATCTTCTTCTTCCTCAGCTCTTTCTCAAGGATATCGGATATCTCTCGGTCTTCTGTGGCGACTGCATGGGGAAGCGCTTCAACGATCGTCACCTCGCTGCCTAACTCGTGAAAGATGCAGGCGAATTCACAGCCGATCACCCCTGCACCGACAATGAGAAGGCTCCTGGGGATGTCCCTGAGATCAAGAGCTTCTGTAGAGGATATGACATGCTTTCCATCAAAGGGAAGCGACGGGATCTCAGAAGGCCGAGAACCTGTCGCAATGATAATGCTGTCTGCCGCGACCGTCACCGTCGAACCATCTTTTTGCGTAACCGCCAGTTCTCCCGGCGACAGCAAAACCCCTCTGCCGCTCATGAGAACGATGCCCCAGCTCTTGAAAAGGGCTTTTATCCCCTTGGCCAGGGTCGAGACGACTTTGTTCTTTCGGTCAATCATTCTTGAGAGGTCGGGCACAATGTTCCCTTTCATCTCAATGCCGTAATCCCCAAAACCCTTAGCGGTGGCAAGAACATCTGCAGAAGCCCTCAAGGTCTTGGTCGGTATGCATCCCCAGTTAAGGCAGGTTCCGCCGATCTCGTCTTTTTCTATGATCGTTACCTGTGCCCCTAATTGTGCGGCCTTGATGGCTGCAACATAACCGCCCGGCCCTGTGCCGAGGATCGCAAGCCTCACTTGGATTCCTCATCTACCAGCTTTCCATACTCAGATGCATCAAGAAGGTCATCGACCTCGGAGGGGTTTTCGAGCTCGATGACCGCGATCCACCCTTTTTCATAGGGGTCCTCATTGATGATCTCCGGAGTCTCCGACAGTTCTTCGTTGACTTCCAGTACCCGTCCGCTGACCGGCGAGATCACCGATGAGGTCGACTTGGTGGACTCGATTTCGGAGACTTCCGTATTGGCTTCGACCGATGCATCGACCTCGGGAAGGTCGATATAGACAATGTCCCCCAGCGCATCCTGCGCATAGTCCGTGATGCCGATGGTGCCTTTCTTGCCCGAGACCCTTACCCATGTGTGTTCCTTATGGTACCTAAGATCCTGCGGATGCATAGCCTTCCTCCTTTAAGAAGCTGCGGTAACAAATTTCACCTATCATAGCATGAAGCCCTGCAGCAGGAAAGGGCACCTTTGCCTACATGCGAATTCTGTTCTTGAGTTCCCGGAGTTTTTCGCGTGCTTCTTCGGGTCCGATCTTTTCCGTATCCAGAGCGAGGATCGCGTCAATGATCGAGCTCCCGGATGCAGAGAAGAGATCGAGTTGCTCCTTCTTCCCTTTTCCGGATTTCTGCGATGCGAACTTCGGCGCGCCCGCCTCGTTCAGTTCTTCTTTTTCGAGGTTGTGCAGTACCTCCTTTGCGCGGCTGATGATGCTGTCCGGTAAGCCTGCGAGGCGGGCAACCTGAATGCCGTAGCTTTTGTCCGCAGAGCCCTCCTCGATCTTCCGCAGGAAGATGATCTCGTCGCCCCATTCCCGCACCGAGATGTTGTAGTTTTTTACGCCGTCATGCATCAGGGCGAGTTCCGTAAGCTCGTTGTAATGCGTCGCAAAGAGTGTGCGTGCACGGATCCTGTTCAGGATATGCTCCGCGATCGCCCATGCGATGCTGATGCCGTCGAAGGTGCTCGTCCCCCTGCCGACCTCGTCAAGGATGATCAGGCTCCGCGGCGTAGCATTATGGATGATGTTTGACGCCTCGATCATTTCCACCATGAACGTACTTTGGCCTTTGGCGAGGAAGTCGGAGGCCCCGATGCGCGTGAATATCCTGTCCGCAATACCGATCCTTGCTGCCGATGCGGGCACGAAACTTCCCATCTGTGCCATGAGCGTGATGAGCGCAACCTGCCGCATATAGGTTGACTTGCCGGCCATGTTCGGTCCGGTAAGGATGAGCAGCAGGTTGTCCTGCGTGTCCATGACGGTGCTGTTCGGTATGAACCGCTCGCCGGAGAGCAGACGTTCGAGCACCGGATGTCTGCCGTCGGATATCTCGATTACCGGATCATCCACGATTTCGGGTTTTGCATAACCGTGCCGTTTTGCCACGATGGAAAGCGATGCCAGGAAGTCAACAGCGGCCAGTGCCGCCGCCGTCTTCTGGAGATGGCCCGCCTCTTCATGTATTTCGCTGAGGACCTGGTTGAAGACCTCGTGCTCAAGGCTCTTGAGCCTTTCTTCCGAACCGAGTATCTTGTTCTCATACTCCTTGAGCTCGGGCGTGATGAAGCGCTCCCCGCCGACGAGCGTCTGCTTCCTTATGTAGTCCGTGGGGACCATGTCGAGATTGGCCTTCGTTATCTCGATGTAGTATCCGAACACCCTGTTATATCCGATCTTGAGCGAGTTGATATTGGTCCTTTTCCGCTCCCGGGACTCCATCTCGGCGATGAAGTCTTTCCCCCGGGAAGAGAGTGTCCGCAGTTCATCGATCTCGGCGTTGAAACGGTCCCTGATAATGCCGCCGTCGCGGACACTCGGGGGAGGGTTGTCGACGATGCTTTTCGCGATAAGATCTCTCATCAGCGTCGACTCGGCTATATCGGCCGCCAGGGATGTGAGACAGGGTTCACGGGAGGATGCGAGCGCCTTTTTCAGCCCGGGGATATCGCTGAGAGAGGTCTTGATCGCGATAAGGTCCCTGCCATTCGCCTTTCCTGAGGACACACGGGAGGCAAGCCGTTCCAGGTCCTGAATCTTCCTGAGGCCGGTCCGCAGCGTTTCCAGGAGCTCGAAATCCTCTATCATCAGCTCCAGTGCTTCGTGACGTGCCCGTATCTGAACGATGTCGGTGAGCGGGCGCAGAAGGGCATTCCGGAACATCCTGCCCCCCATCGGGGTCAGGGTCTCATCAAGGGCCCAGAGGAGCGTGCCGTCCCGCGTGCCGTCCTTCAGGGCATGTGTCAGTTCCAGGTTGCGCTGGGTAGCGGCATCGAGGAACATGCTGGCGGCCTGGCGAAAGGTGGTGATCTTCTTGAAGCCCGGAGTTTCCTTCAGGGTGGCCTTCAGGTAGTCAAGGAGCGCGCCTGCAGCAGAGATGCCTGCCGTAACACCTTCGCAGCCGAAGCCGTCAAGAGAACTCACCCTGAAGAGGCTGGTCAGCGTGCGGTATGCGTCGGGATAATCGAAGGACCAATCGTCCTGGAAGGTGAGATAATGGCCGGACAGGACTTCAGCGTAATGGAGATTTTTCCTGAGGCCGGCCGGCAGCACAATCTCCCGCGGCTCGAACCTGCTCACTTCGTCTTCGATGTTTTCATCCGTTTCGAAGACGATGAACTGGCCTGTGGATATGTCGGCAGCAGCGATGCCGTGTTTTCTTCCGGCTGGGTAGATGCACAGGATATAGCTGTTTTCTTTCGGATTTTCCGGTGTATGCGTACCAGGCGTTATGACGCGGACCACTTCACGTGAAACAATGCCCTTTGCCTCTTTTGGGTCCTCGACCTGCTCACAGACCGCAATCTTCAGCCCCGCCTTGATAAGCTTAGCGATATAGGACTCCGCGGCGAAATAGGGAACGCCGCACATCGGCAGGGGGTTTTCCTTTGATTTGTCCCTGGACGTCAGCGCTATCTGGAGGATGGGCGACGCCTTCTTCGCGTCCTCGCCGAACATTTCGTAGAAGTCGCCAAGCCGGAAAAGGACGATAGCGTCAGGGTACTGCTCCTTGACCGCGGTATATTGCTTCATGAGTGGGGTGAGCTCGGACATATTCGATATTAAATAATATACGCGCGTGAAAGTGCAACTCATCATACCGGATGAAGGAGCGCTGCGGATTGCTTGCTTGCGTGCTCGCGGCAGGCTGATTTTCTTGACTTACTTCCTGATGAATCACTATAATTATACTTCGTTTTAAGGTCTTTACCCATGAAGATACGGATCCCAGATATTCCGGAAGAGGGCCTTGAGGTAGACCTGGAAGAGGAACTCGATATTGAGGGCTTTTCCCTTGTCTCACCCGTAAAGGCAAGGCTTTCGATAACCAAAGTAGCGGTCGAGGTCATGGTTTCCGGCGATATGTCCGTGGAACTGGATACGGTCTGCAGCAGATGTCTGAAGGGCTTCCGGCAAGTTAAGGAACTGCCGGTGAATGTCGTGTATCATCCTGTGGAAGAGATCGGCGCTGAAAAGCACGAGCTCCATGGCGACGAAATGGACATGGGCTTCTACCGCGGGGATGAACTGAACCTGCATGATCTGCTGCGGGAGCAGGTCATGCTCAATGCTCAGATGAAGCCGCTCTGCGATGAGGCTTGCAAAGGCATCTGCCCGAAGTGTGGGACAGACCTGAACACCGGCGTGTGTACTTGTGAGGACCACGAAATAGACCCGAGGCTTGAGGTTTTGAAGAAATTGCTCAATAAAGGAAAGGAGTAGTACTTTGGCAAACCCAACACACAGACATTCCCGTGCAAGAAGAGACAAAAGGAGAGCCAACTGGAGAGGAGAGTCACCGAACCTCGGCCAGTGCCCTGAGTGCAAGGAGTTAAAACTCCCTCACCGGGCATGCCCCAGCTGCGGTTCCTACAACGGCATAAAAGTCCTTGAAATCGTAGAAAAATAGCACAGAATGAAAATAGTCCTTGATGCCATGGGGGGCGACCATGCTCCACAGGTCAACATTGAAGGGGCGGTCGAGACGGTTCAGGAATCAGACGATATCGAGGTCATTCTTGTTGGCGATGAAGCAGCCATCAGAAAAGAGCTCAAGGGCAGGAAGAATAAGTCAGGACGCATCTCCGTAGTCCATGCCTCCCAGGTGGTAGAGATGCATGAATCCCCTACCGTAGCCATCCGTAAGAAGCGAGATTCTTCTATACGAATCGGGGTCGGACTGGTCAAAGCCGGCAAGGCTGATGCCTTTGTCAGTGCCGGACATTCCGGTGCAGTGATGGGGACCTCGCTTCTCCTGCTCGGCATGTCAAAAGGCGTTGACCGGCCTGCCATTGCAACGCTTATGCCGACGCTCAAGGACACGTTTATCCTCCTTGACGTTGGCGCGAATGTTGATTGCAAGCCCGAGAACCTCCATCAGTTCGCGCTCATGGGCAACACTTACTGCAAGCTGATCCTCGGAAGGGAGAAGCCGAAAGTGGGCCTCCTGAGCATCGGCGAGGAGGATGTCAAGGGCAACGAACTCACGAAAGAGGCCTTCAAGCTCATCAAACAGTCCAGCGTTAATTTCATCGGTAATATCGAAGGCAAGGACATCTTCACCGGAGTCGCGGATGTCGTTGTCTGCGACGGGTTTATCGGCAATATTGCCCTCAAGATCAGTGAAGGCCTTGCCGAGACTATTCTGAAGATGCTCAAGAAAGAGATATCGAGCATTGCGGCAGGGAGGATCGGATACCTCATGCTCAAGCCCGCGATCAGGAATTTCAAAAAGAGAACGGACTATGACGAGTACGGCGGGGCACCGCTGCTCGGCATTAACGGGACCAGCATCATCAGCCATGGAAGGTCTTCTGCAAAGGCCATCAGGAATGCGCTCAGGGTAGCCAATGATTTTGCACGGAAGCGGGTATATGAGGCCATATCCGAAGCCATACATTCAGATCTTACGGCACGGGTGGTGTAGATGATAAGGGCAAGGATAATC
>QKDO01000058.1 GCA_003252075.1 Nitrospirota bacterium | reverse complement strand
GCACCTGTGAGCGTGTGAGTCCTGAGAGCTCTGACATGAGGACATCGATACGTTTGCCTGCCTGGTCCTCGGCGATCCTGAATTCTGTCTTCGACATGAGCATAATTGTACCGCAAAATCGAAGGCTTTGGCATTTGTCACGGCAAGGGGAGTCGATATCGGTGATAATTCATGTGAAGGGTTCTTGCTCTGCGGTATAATTGATAAGGATCACATCAGTCCTTTATTGAGGATGGCATGACATTTCTGCGTGACAGGCTACTGAGGGCACAGATTAAGGATGGACTGTACTACTGGGTCTATATTCCCGCAGCAGTGATCTTCGGCGGGATGACCGTTGACCTTCTCTTCGAACTCCCGGTCATGCCGAAACATTGGGCTTTTTCTCTTGTTTCGCTCATACTGGTCATCAGCGGTGCGGGTCTCATCCAGAAGGCCACGAAGGACCTTGCTTCCTACGGAGAAGGAACGCCGAATCCCTTACGACCCCCGAAACGGCTGGTGATAGAAGGAAGCTATAGCCTCTGTCGTCATCCCATGTTCTTCGGGTATGATCTTGCTGCCCTCGGTGTTGTTTTCCTGTTCCGGTCATGGGGCATGCTGCTTTTCGCATATCCAGTCTTTATCGCTATGGAATACCGTTTCCTCAGAGGTGAGGAGAGAAAACTCGAAAAACGCTTTGGAGCGCAATTTACCGCCTACCGGAGACACGTTCCGCTCCTGTTGCCGCATGGCCGTGGAAGAGGGAAGGTGTCATGATCTCGCTGTCGGTGATCAGAAGGTTCTATCCGTCGATCAACGAGCACAGGATCGTGGAGGAAGAAGTGCACCGCCTTCTGCGCGAGACCATCGCTGATCATTATATCAGGCCCGGTGGGGGCGGGCTGAGTTCGGTCAAATATGTCCGTAAGAACTTTTTTTCCATATTGTTCCTGAACATATACCGGGCCCTGGACATACCCTATTCGCACCGCATCATGTACGGCGTTATCAACCACTCCATCAGGGGTATTGTTACCGGTACGGACAATATCCTCGATGATGAGTACAAGGAGCTTCTTCCCCTGAGGTTTTCCGAGGGAGCCACACGCTTCAAGAGCGTGATGCATATCCTGCTCTTTGACCGTTTTCTTTTCAGGATCCTGGATGAGGCGGTCAGGGACGGACTCATCACGACCGCCGGGAAATACGAGGTGCAGCAGCGGATCCTCGATGCCATGGTACCCATCGGGGAGGAAGAGGCAAGCGAGGAGAAGGGCATTTCCGTGATCCTGCCTCCTGAGAAAATCCTGTCTTCCGTGCATATGTTTAAGGGCGGCAATCTCCTGCGCCTTGCCTTTGTTGCGCCCCGCATCCTCGAAAAGGGACTCGCTGCGGAGCTGGAGAAGGTCGACCGGGGCATCTATTCCCTGGGCATGGCTCTCCAGGTCATAGATGACCTTACGGATTTTTACGACGACATCAATAAGCAGCGCCATAACTATCTCGTATCTTCAATATACTTTGAGGGCACTCCACCGGAGAAGCAGAAACTGGGTAATCTTCTTGATGGAAGCACGGCTTTGCCTGCTCCGATCGAAAGGGAATATGCCGAATCCGTATCCCGGGTGATGGAGCGCGCTGTCGGCGAGGCGCTTGCGGGCTTCGATAGTCTTTACGAAGCCGGTTACGGCATCAATAGGGTCCAGGCCATGGGGATCATTCGCTATCTTTTCAGGCTCAGGGGGGTCAGGAACCTTCTTGCGCTGCTGCCGGAGCACTGCGCTACATCACTCTCGGCTGCGTGAACTGCGGGCTTCTTTATTTTTCCTGCAGCGGTATACTATCCGGGTGAAGACATTCCTTCTGTTCAGTCATATCGCGTTCCGCAATGTACGGCGGAACGCGCGCAGGTCGCTCTTTACGATTCTTGCCATCGCCTTCGGCCTTTTCTGCCTCATCATTTTTCAGGCGCTCAAGGTTGGTCTGCACCGTGAGATGGTCATCAGTACGGTACAACTCGACGCCGGTACCCTGCAGATACATGCCGCAGGGTATGAGGTGAACCTTGCGGCGCTGAAACAGGTGCCGGACCCGGGGAAGGTCATCTCGGCGCTCCGCATGCTGGGTGAAACAAGGTTCAGCAGAAGAGTAAAGACATCCGGCCTTATCCTTTCCGGGGGAAAAAGCGCTTCCCTGCTGCTATCCGGTGTTGATCCGGATGCAGAGCCCGGGGTTACCTTCATATCCGGAAAAGTAGTCAAAGGATGGTATGTGAGCCGGAACAGCGGCATACTGCTTGGCGAGGAACTTGCGAAGAGTTTCGGCGTACAACCCGGAGATGAGGTGACGCTCATGTCGCAGGACATGGCCGGACTTCCCGTGACCGGGAGGTTCCCGGTGACCGGCATATACCGTACGGAACTTGCCGCTTTTGACCGAAGCCACGCCTTCATGTCCATAGGTCTGCTACAGGAGTTCCTCCATGCGGACGGTGTTGTCACCGAGATCGCCCTGCGCTCGGACAGCAGGGATGAGACGGCGCTGGCAGACAGTCTCGGCAGGTCTCTTCCCGGTAAGGACTACCAGATCCGAACCTGGAAGGAGATCGCGCCTGACGTGATACAGCTCATCGGGCTCAATGACGCGACCATGCAGCTCCTGATCCTGATCGTCTTTGCCATCATTGCGATGGGCATAACGAACACCATGACGATGGTGGTCTTCGAGCGCTTCAGGGAACTGGGTATTATATCAGCGATAGGTACGACGCCTTCGGGCATCCTGACGATGGTCGTGATGGAATCATTTTGCCTCGGGGCGGCAGCTTCGCTGCTCGGCAGCGCAGCTGCTGTTGCGGCCTGCGCATACCTGGGCAGATACGGCATCGACCTTACCACCTTCACGAGCGCCAATCAGTACTTCGCGAACAGTCATGTCCTGAAGGCCCATCTGCTGGCAAAGGACCTCATAGCCGCTAATGCGGTCACGCTTATCACTGCAGTCATCGGTGGTATCTACCCTGCCTGGAAGGCGTCGAGATTGAAGCCGGTAGATGCCATTGCGCATATCTAGGGATCGTATGGCACTTATCGAGATGATCGGCGTAAGAAAGACGTACCGTACAGACGGGCTGGAACTGCATGCCTTTTCCACGGACCGGCTGGAGATCGACCGGGGGGAGTTTGTATGCATTGCGGGTCCTTCGGGCTCGGGGAAGACGACGATCCTGAATCTGATAGGCGCCATCGATTTTCCTACCGCCGGATCGGTTACGGTCGCGGGCAGAAAGACCAGGGGCTTGAGCCCTGCTGATGCAGCAAAAATGCGGCGTGATCATATCGGCTTTATCTTTCAGTCCTATAACCTTATCCCGGTGCTTACTGCTTATGAGAATGTCGAATATGTGCTGCTCCTGAAGGGACTGCCCGCTCCCGAGCGCAGGCGAAAGGTGTCCGAGGCGCTGGCAAGCGTTGGGCTGAAGGATATGATGCAAAAACTGCCCAAAGAGATGAGCGGCGGTCAGCAGCAGCGCGTTGCAGTGGCAAGGGCGATCGTTGCATCTCCGCCGATCGTTCTGGCTGACGAACCCACGGCGAACCTCGACTCCGTGACAGGGCGGGATCTGGTGGGTCTGCTTCACCGGCTGAATCTTGAACAGGGAACTACCTTTGTCTTTTCCTCCCATGACCCGGTGATCATTGAGCATGCCGACCGCGTCATCACGCTGCAGGACGGGCGTGTCGCCAATGACAGAAGATGCTAAAATGAAGAAAAGGGGTGAAAGGAGTTCACCATGACGGACAACCTTATTATAGATGAAGTTACGGGACTCTACCGGATCATATCGCTCCGGGTGTTCAGAAAAACGCAGAACGTTACCTTTGATTTTGTGCCCGTGGACCTTCTGCCGCGGATCGATGCCATAGACCGCGTCCTCCACCAAAGCCATGCGACTTCTCCAGGACCGGTCGGCAGCAATGAGCGACCATGGTACATGCATCCTTTTCAGGACGACAACCTGATCGTGCTTCATGGCACACGACATGTTGAGATCTATACGCATGGGCACGGGAAGATCGAAAAATTTACCGTAACTCCCCATGAGATCGTGAGGGAGGGACAGGTCATCTACAAGGGAGGCGCCATGCTCGTATGGCCCTGCAATGTCTTTCATCGCATTCAGTCGGATGCGCAGGGGTCGGCCTCACTCAATCTGGCGGTTCACTACGAAGGGTTTGACATCAGGACGAACTTCAATATTTATCAACTCGATATTAACAGCGGAGAATACGGCGTTATCCGGGAGGGCTATCTCGACCAGTCGCCGTCGTGAACAAGCCCGCCAAGTACGGTATCCCTGACGTACGAGGCTTTCCCGACAACAAGGGGAAGACAGTGTGAACAGTACTCTTCACTGCCTTCCCCTCTTCCCGGAACCGGCCGCCAGCCGGTCTAACTTCTGAAATAGATCTGCCTGAACTTGCTGCGCTCTTCTTCCTGCACTTTTTTCCGAAAATCGCAGTCACTGCAGAGCAATACTTTTTGCGCGTATGTCCCCTGCTTTTTTCCGGCACAATAGGTGCCTTCTACCGCCCAGCACACTCTGCCGCCATTCTTCCCTCTGTTGACGGCATGCGCCTTTGCCTCGGTAACGGCAGGGCATATGCCCAGTTTACCCGAGCCATCCATTCCACACTTCATGAATTCCCAGCAATTCTCTGTCATGTCCTATTACCTCCCTTTCCGTGCATGCGCCTGCTGCGAAGGCAGGCGCCACCAAAGAGCAACCGCGGGTAAACTAAGCAGCAGGGGGAGAGAGACCTGAGGATAAGGAGATAACGTCATGCGCCGGCCAGGGTTTATCAGCTGCCAACGCCGCGTAGGCGAGATGACGGATAACACACGTATCTGCCGATGCAGGAATGATGAGGGAAGGCGTCGTGTCATGAGCCTTCCGGAGAAATCTTTTTTCGCCAGTATCCAGCAGTTCGTCCGCAGGAGAAGCCATGAGATGGTCCGACCTGTTGCTGAAATGCGAGAAAAAGATCTGATGCAGCAGGACATGCGCATTATGTTCCTCATGTTCTGTTGTGGCGGCAAAACAGCAGGTATCCCGGACAGCTTCGATGTGGATATAGGAAAGCGGCAACGCGGCAAATACCACGTAATAGAGCGGCAGTAATAATCTTATGATGATCTTTATGAACATGTCTGCCATAGGAAATGATGCATCGCTGCATGAACTGAGCTGTCAGGTAATTACCGCTATCGGATCTCAGCAGTATAATAATTATAAATAATTATTGATACATAAGCAATACTCATAATTCCTGATATGCTGGATTGTGAACGTCTTGACAAATATATAATCATATGGTTATATGTTGATATGATTGATATGGTGCGGCTTCTCAAACTGCTTTCAGATGCTACCCGGCTGAGGATACTTCTTCTCATCGCAATGCGGGAGCTCTGCGTCTGCCAGATCATGGGGGTGATGGGAGTGTCCCAGCCCCTGATATCCCGAAACCTGTCCCTGCTGAGCAGATCCGGCCTTATCATCGAAAGGAAAGAGGGTAAACTGGTCTTTTACTCCTTCAACCGGGAGATGCCCGAATCCTATCGCAGGCTCATTGACGAGTTGAAAGATATGGCGGAAGGTGATACAACGTTTTCAGGGGATGTTGCATCCCTCGCAGAATGCGAGGAGTTTCAGAAGGAGACCGGCAGGTGCGATATGAAGACATTCAGGGAATTTCTGAAGCGAAGGTCTGAAAAGATGACAAAAGGAGCAGGGAAGGAGGACTGATATGCGCATGCAGGGAAGATGGGGATGGCTGTTCCTCCTGCCTGGTCTGATCATGAGCACCATAACATATGCGGGAGAACAGCAGCTTTCCCTGCGGGACTGTCTCCTCCAGGCCATGAAGGGCAACCCCGAGATCAGGGCGCGCGGTCACGGGCTGCTTGCAGACCATGAGGATGTGCGCATAGCCCGGAGTTTTCTGCTGCCGAAGATAACCTTCGAGGAAAGGTTTATGAGGACGAATAACCCGACCTATACTTTTATGGCAAAGCTGAACCAGGAACGTTTCGCAGCAGAGGACTTCGACATTCATGCGCTGAACGACCCTGCACCGGTCTCGGATTTTCAGACCAGCGTCGCTTTCGAACAGGCGCTCTTTGCTCCGAAGGCGTATATCAACAGGAAGATGGCCGAAAAAGAGTACGAGGCACGTCGTGATGAGGTGGACCGCAAGAGAGAAGATGTCTCCTTTATGGTCTTCAGGAACTATCTTGACGTCCAGACAGCGCGGTCCTTTGTTTCTGTCGCGGAAAAGGGGGTTGAGGATGCGCAGGAGCATTTCAGAATAGCTGAAAGCCGCTATAAGGTCGGCCTTGGCCTCTATTCGGACATGCTGAGGGCTGAGGTCGCGGTGAGGACCGCTGAAGAACGAAAGGTCACTGCAGAAAAGAACCTGCTGGTAGCCAAGCGGGCGCTCGGTCTGATGATCGGGCTTTCCGAGTCAGTGGATGCCGACGATGAGAGGCCCTCTTTCATGCTGAATGACCTGGCATATTATTCGGCGGCTGCCCAGTCACGGAAAGATCTCAAGGTCATGGAGGCGCGTTTCCGGAATGCGGAGAACAATATCCGCTTGGCCAACTCGTCCTACCTGCCGGTGCTCGGCATAGGCGGCTCCTATCAGATGAACAGCCACAAGGCACCCTTTGGCGAGGAAGGCGAAAGCTGGCAAGCCATGGCTTTTCTCCGCTGGGAGCTTTTTGACGGACTGAAACGGGAGGCGGAGCGTGCGAAAGCGCAGCACAAGCTCGCAGAGGCAGGCGCGTATCTTGACGGCATGAAAAAGCAGGTCTCCTTCGAGGTTTATGAGGCGTACCTGTCCGTTGAGGAGTCGCGGAAGGGGATCGAGCTTGCGAAGGCAAACATGGCAGCAGCAGAGGAGGGCCGAAGGCTGGTCCGGACCCGGTATGAGAAGAGCCTCTCGACCATGGTCGATATGCTGGACGTACAAATGCACCTCGATGCTGCACGTGCAGACGTTGTCGCGAGGGAGGCGGCATACCTTACCGCCCTTGCCCGGCTCAGCCATCAGAGCGGCACCATCCTGAAAGACCTGGAGATAGACCCATGAGGAGAGATGTAATGAAGCGCAGGGGAGGGGTCGCAATTCTGCTGGCAGCAGCAGTCTTTACTGGCCTGTTTGCGGGATGCAGGGGAAACGAATCCGGCAAGGAGAAGGCTGTTCCGCGGCAGCAGGTGAGCGGCGTTGCGGTGGAGGTTGCGGCATTATCGCCGGCAGACGTATATATCGAGACCTCCGGCACGGTCAAGGCCAGGACGGTCAGTATGATCGCGAGCCGCATGATGGGTGTGATCACTGCCATGAAGGTGCAGGAGGGCGACCGGGTGCAGGCAGGACAGGTCCTGGCAATGGTCGATGACAGCGACGTGGTCCAGAAGGTGAAGGCTGCTGAAAAGGGGGTCGAGGCGGCTGCGCAGCAGAAGTCGCTGGCTGATATCACCTACCAGCGGTACAAAGGCCTGCACGATGACCGTGCCTTGACCGGCCAGGAGCTCGACCAGGCCGAGACGCAGAAGAATGTCACTGAAATGGAATATGAGCGGGCGCGTGCAATGCTGCGGGAGGCGCAGGTCTATCAAGGATTTACGCGCATCGTTGCTCCCTTCTCCGGTATCATAACCGAGAAGAAGGCCGACGTGGGCGGCATGGCCGTACCGGGCATGCCGCTGTTTACCCTGGAGGATACTTCCGGCTACCGGGTCGAGGCAAACGTGGATGAGCAATATGGCGGGATCGTGAAGCGGGGCACGCAGGCCATGATCACGATCGATCCCCGAAGCCGCGAACTGTCAGGCACGGTCTCCGACGTCATACCCTCGGTCGACCCATCGACAAGAACCTTCCTGGTAAAGATAGCGATCAGCGGTTCGGGAGTGCGCAACGGGTCCTATGGAAAGGTTTCCATTCCTGTCGCAAAGAAAGATATATTGCTGGTGAATAAAAAAGCTGTTGTCCAGCGCGGGCAGCTTACCGGGATCTACACGGTTGACAGCAGTTCTGTCATCACCTACCGGCTGGTGCGGATCGGAAGAACCTACGGAGACAGGGTCGAGATCCTGTCCGGTATCAACCCGGGGGAGAAGATCATTGTCAACGGTGCTGAAAAAGCTGTCGACGGCGGCATCCTGGTGACGGCGAAATAAGGGATTGCATGACCAGCCTCAGAGACATGCAGCCGGTCTGCCTTGCATGCCCCTCTCCGGAACATTGTCCGGCCGCTTCCGGCCTGCGCCGCGTGCGAAGCGCTGAAGGAAAAGCATCATGAAGAGCTTAGGCATATCCGGCAGGATCGCCAGATCGTTCATTCAGTCAAAACTGACACCGCTGATCGTCATCGCATCGCTGCTTCTGGGAGTCTTCGCGATCGTGGTAACCCCGCGGGAGGAGGAGCCGCAGATCGTGGTCCCGATGATCGACGTCATGGTCTCCTATCCGGGTGCATCGGCAAAAGAGGTGGAAGAGCGGGTCACAAAGCCCATGGAGAAGTTCCTCTGGGAGATCAAGGGTGTGGAATATGTCTATTCCATTGCCCGGCCCGGCATGAACCTTACGATTGTCCGGTTCTACGTCGGCGAGGATATGGAGGCGAGCCTCGTCAAGCTCTACAACAAGCTTATGTCCCACTATGATCTGATCCCCCCGGGCGTTTCGCAGCCTCTGGTGCGCCCGAAATCGATCGATGATGTGCCCATAGCCGCATTCACGCTCTGGTCTGCGCGCTACACCGGGTATGAACTGCGCCGGGTAGCCCAGGAGATCTGCGAGGAGATAAAGAAAGACAAGGATGTATCAGAGACCGCGGTGATCGGGGGCCAGAAGCGACAGGTCAGGATCAGCCTCGACCCCTCACGACTGCATGCATACGGTATTTCAGCGCAGCAGATCATCGGTTCGCTCCAGAAAGCCAACTTCATACTTCCCTCCGGAGCATTCTCTTCCGGCAACAGGGAATATCTCGTTGAGACCGGGGCCTTCCTGAAGGATACCGGGGACGTCGGCGCCCTCGTGGTCAGCGTCATCAGCGGGCGTCCTGTCTATCTCCGGGATGTGGCGGCATTGACGGACGGACCTGAGGAGCCTGCAGACTACGTCTTCATGGGGCTTGGACCTGCTGTTGCGACAAATGGGATAAACGCCGGATACGAGCGGTCCGGGCAATACGAGGCGGTGACGCTCACGGTCTCGAAAAAGAAGGGCACGAACGCAAGCGTGGTCGCTGCGGATGCGATCAGGAAGATCGAGGCCCTGAAGGGAACAATCATACCCTCCGGCATGGAGATAACCATCACAAGGAATTACGGAGAAACGGCAAAGGAAAAATCCGACGAACTCCTGGAACACCTGCTTATCGCCTCCCTGTCGGTCGTCATCCTCATCGCCCTGGCGCTCGGATGGAGGGAGTCTATCGTCGTGGCAGTTGCCGTGCCGGTCACCCTTGCGCTCACGCTGCTGATCAATTATCTATACGGCTATACCCTGAACCGGGTGACGCTCTTCGCCCTGATCTTTTCGATCGGTATCCTGGTGGATGACGCTATCGTGGTCGTTGAGAACATACACCGCCATTTCAGGATGCACCGTATCGACCCCCTGACCGCAGCGTATGCTGTCGACGAAGTGGGAAATCCCACGATCCTTGCCACATTCACGGTCATTGCAGCCCTGCTGCCCATGGCCTTTGTCTCCGGTCTGATGGGTCCGTATATGCGGCCGATCCCGGTCGGGGCTTCTGCTGCGATGATTTTTTCACTGCTGATTGCCTTTATCGTCAGCCCCTGGATGAGCTACAAGGTGCTGAAGAACGTCAGACCGCACAGCGGGGACGAGGGCAGCGAAAAGTTCTCGTCTTTCTATGAGCGCATGCTCAGGCCGCTGATCGAAAGCAGGCATAAGCGCTCGGCAGCCCTTGCCGCGGTGCTGGTGCTTCTCGGACTCTCTCTTATCCTTATACCCCTGAAGGCCGTTACCCTGAAGATGCTGCCCTTTGACAACAAGAGCGAGCTGCAGGTGATCATCGATATGCCGGAGGGGGTGACGCTCGAAGAGAGCGCAGCGGCAGCACGCGCCATGGGAGATTATCTGAAGACCGTGCCGGAGGTGACCGATTTCCAGACCTACACCGGGACGGCCGCGCCCTATAATTTCAACGGTCTGGTGAGGCATTATTTCCTGCGATCGGGCAGCAACAGTGCTGATATCCAGGTGAACTTTCTCCCGAAGGGGGACCGCTCAGCGCAGAGCCATGACATAGCAAAACGGCTCCGGCCCGGACTGAAGAAGATCGCGGACCTCTATCATGCAAGGATCAAGATCGCCGAGATACCGCCGGGCCCGCCGGTGCTGAGCACCCTTGTCGCTGAAGTATATGGCCCTGACTTTCAGCGGCAGACAGAGATTGCCCGAAATATCCGGGACATATTTGAAAAGACCGACGGCGTGGTTGATGTCGACTGGTATGTGGAAGATGATCAGAAAAAGGTGATCTTTGACGTGGACAAAGAAAAGGCAGCACAGCACGGCATAACGACCGAGGCAATATCGCAGACCCTCAGGACGGCCTTGAGCGGCATGTCAGCCGGCCTCGTGCATGTTGAGCATGACAAGGAGCCTGTGGAGCTTTTTCTCAGATTGCCGCGCAGCGAACGGTCTGACCTGTCATCACTCAGGGAGATAACCGTCCCATCGGCTGATGGCAGGCTTGTCTCGATTTCCGAGCTGGTGAAGATGCGGGAGGGTGTTGAGGACAAGACCATCTATCACAAGAACCTCAAACGGGTGGTCTACGTTACCGGGGATGTCGCCGGCACGGCAGAAAGTCCTGCATACGCCATCCTCGGGATGAAAGAGAAGATACAGGAGCTGAAGCTTGCCGAGGGCTATGCGCTGAAGCAGTATTTCTCTGTTCAGCCGTGGCTCGAGAACCGTTACTCCATGAAGTGGGACGGTGAGTGGCACATCACCTATGAGGTCTTCCGCGACCTCGGCATCGCTTTCGGAGCGGTGCTCGTCCTTATCTACATCCTGGTCGTTGCCTGGTTCAAAAACTTCGTGACACCGCTCATCATCATGGCGCCGATCCCGCTCACGCTTGTCGGCATCCTGCCGGGCCACTGGATCTTCGGCGCCTTCTTTACGGCAACGTCCATGATCGGCTTTATCGCCCTTGCCGGGATCATTGTCAGGAATTCCATTCTGCTGATCGACTTTGTCCAGATGGAATGGAGGGATTCCTGTGACCTAAAGGCAGCTCTGATCAGGGCCGGGACAGTGAGATTCAGGCCCATTGCACTTACTGCTGCCGCGGTAGTTGTCGGTTCCTTTGTGATGCTCTTTGATCCCATTTTCCAGGGGCTGGCAATCGCCATGATGTTCGGGGCAGTAGCTGCCACTGCCCTCACCCTTGTTGCCGTACCGCTCCTGTATTACGAGTTTTTCCGTAACAAGCCCTGTCCGCTCCCTGCGGCTGAAGTTTCGGAAAATAACGGAGAAAAACCTGACAATTTTTAGAGGATGTGATATAATTACAATGTATTGCAACAATGAAACTAACAAGCCGGAGGTGAACTACTATGGAAGCAAATACCCTGACCTACAATAGGTGCGCGTGCCAGAAATGCGGAAGCCAGTATGCGACTGTCATCAACTCTGAAGAAGAATTGATGAAGGAGTCATGTCCCGGGTGCGGCGAGAAGAAGCTGAAGATCGTCGGACCGCTGAGCCCTGCCGAGATCAACAGCATGTTTTACAGCGGCGGTTGAAGCCCGCGGGGATGCTGAGACCGGTCAGGTCTCGCACGTAAGCAGGTAAGAGAGAAGGGCGGTGTTGTTCAGGCACCGCCCTTTTTTTGTCCTGAGCTGAGATTTCCGAAGGGCTTACGAATTCTTAGTACGGAATTTACGTCAGCCTTAGTGAATTTGTGTAGACGTTATGAATGAAGCAAAAAAACACCCCTGTTCGAAACGCTGCCCCGCACCCCGGACATCCCCTGTCCGGGGTGCAATGGTATGATACCAGTATCGTGACAGGAAAAAAGACCACAGAGGAGCAGGCAGGGGGCATGTTGCAGGAGCTTCCCCATTCCATCGTGCTGAAGGCCTCCGCAGGCTCGGGCAAGACCCATGAACTTACGCGGAGGTTCGTGGCATTCCTCCTTTCCGACCATATTCCAAAGAACGGCCTTCGGAATATCCTGGCGATCACCTTTTCGAACAACGCTGCCGCGGAGATGCGCGGACGCATCCTCGAATGGCTGAAGGCGCTTTCACTCGGCCGTGAGCAGGAGATCAATGAGCTCGCATCGGCCATTGGCCTCGAACGCAAAGAGCTTATGTCCCGGGCGGACGCCCTGATCTCGGTCATCCTCGAGCATTACGCGGACCTGCAGGTGAAGACGATCGACAGCTTCATGACCGGCATCTTCAAGACGTCCGCCATCGATCTCGGGTTCAGCCCTGACTTCGAGGTCCTGCTCAACAGCGACACGCTCATGGGGTATGCCTTTGAAATGTTCCTGAAGAATGTGCGGGAGAAGAGCCGGGCCAGCGGGTTTCTCGAAGAGATGATCGGGCGCATCATGGATGCGAAACTGCAGGCAGCAGGGTTCCCCTGGGACCCGTCCGGCCCGATCCTCGAAGAGGTGAAGAACATCTACCGCAGGGCGGCATCCACCTGGAAGCCGATCAGGATACCGGAGCATGCCGCAGGGATCGCCGTGATAAAGGAGAAGATCCAGGAGTCCGCAGAGGCTCTTGATGCTCTTATCGGGCGGTCCGGCCTCGAACGCAATGCAAAGAGCACCTTCCCCGCGATACTCGCCCTGGTGCGGGACGACCGCTTCCCCGATCTCCTGGAAAAGGGGATGAAAACGCTCCCCGTGAAATCGTACAAAGGAAAGGACGCTGAAAAGGGCCGGGCAGCTGAGGCGATCGCGCAGCAGTGGGATCTCCTGATCCGCCAGATCTCCGGCTATATGCAGCTCGCTGCAGAGGCCTACTATGTTCCGTATCTCCGGGTATATGAGGCGGTCCGTGAGACGATCGAACGGGTCAAGAGAAAAGAGGAGCGGGTATTTATAGAAGACATCAACCGTACGCTCGCGGAGCTGATCAGCAAAGACGTTGTGCCGGATGTCTACTTCAAACTCGGCGAAAGGATCTATCATTATCTCATCGACGAGTTCCAGGACACGTCGCCCGTACAGTGGAAGAACCTCTTCCCGCTCGTCGAGAACGCCCTTTCCCAGCAGGGGAGCCTCTTCGTGGTCGGGGATACGAAGCAGGCCATCTACGGGTTCCGGGATGCCGACTACCGGATCATGAAGGAGATGGAAGAACAGGAGGAAGGCCCGTTCCCTTCTGCGCGCCATGAAGTTCGCGAGCTCACCACGAACTACCGGAGCATGGACCAGATCATCGAATTCACGGCAAAGGTCTTCAAACAGAAGGTCGCTTCGGATGAGGAATACGGCAGTTTGGCAGCCCTCAGCGGACTGACAGACTATGTCCAGCGGGTGAAGCCGGGCAATGAGTCCCGGGGCCATGTCCAGGTCGAGGTCCTCGAACGGGACGGTGACGGGACGCCCGAGCGGCCTGCGCTGCAGGAACTGCTGACCCGGCTCAGGCAGCGCGGGTACGGCTTCCGGGATATGGCGATCCTCACCTTCGAAAATGACGATGTGGTGAGCATCACCTCCTGGCTCAACGAGCAGGCCGTGCCGTTCATCTCGTACAGTAGCCTCGACATCAGGAGGCGCAAGGTGATTGCCGAGATCGTTGCCCTTCTCCGGTTCCTCGACTCCCCCCTTGACGACCTTTCCTTCTCGACCGTGGTCCTGGGCAACATTTTCGCCCGCCTGCTCAGAGAAGAGGGAATCGGTCCGGACCAGATGCGCGCATTCGTCTTCAGCAACAGAAGGAGCAGGCCGCTCTACAAGAGGTTTCAGGCCGAATTCCCCGACCTTTGGGGCTGCGTTCTTGACGGACTCTTCCGGTCTGCCGGTTACCTGCCCCTCTACGACCTCGTGACCGAGATCTACCGCCTGTTCGGCATATTTACGGGATTCAGAGAGGAAGAGGCAGCGCTTGCGAAGATGCTCGAGGTGGTGAAGGACTACGAAGAGAGCGGAAAGAACAGCCTCCGGGACTTCATAGAATTCGTGGCCGACGAGGAGCGGGCCGAGGCAGACTGGAATATCGACGTGCCGAAGGATATGGACGCGGTGAAGGTCATGACCGTGCATAAGGCAAAAGGGCTCGGCTTCCCCATCGTGATCCTGGTGGCCTACGGCAAGACAGCCAAGGGCTTTTCCTATGTACTGAAAGAGACCGGCAGTACGGGCGAGCTCTGTTTTACGCGGCTGAACAGGAAGATCGCGGCCATGGTGCCGGAGCTGGATGCACTGTACGGAGAGCTTACAACGAAAGAGACGGTCAACGGTCTAAACAGCCTGTACGTCGCGCTCACCAGGGCTAAGTCCGAGATGTATCTGCTCTGCGTGAAGAGCAGGAACCGCAGAGAGAGTTCCCATGTCTGCAGGTTCCTGCCGCATGAGGAATATCCTGCCAGGGCCATGCCGGCAGAGATCCTTCCCGGTGAAGAGCGCAGATCGCGGAGGATGGGGCTGGAGCACAACAGCATACGCTCCATGGCCTCGGTCAGCGCGGAAACATCCATGAAGCGGGAGGAGCGGCAGTGGGGCGAATATGTCCATGCAGTCCTTGCGCGTATCGAATTCTGGGAGCCCGGCAGCGAGCCTGTTCTGCGCGAAGCGATCAGGCAGGCGAACCAGGAGTTCATGGCATCGTACCCCGAAGATGACGTCTGCAGGCTTCTCGCAGGCTTTCTCAATTCAGCCGGCGCAGCAGACCTCTTCCGTGAGAAGGACGGAAGAACGCTGCACTGCGAGATGGAGGTCGCTGACAGCAGCGGGAACCTCTTCCGGGTCGACCGGCTCATTGCCGATCCGGACTGCGTCACGGTCGTGGATTTCAAGACCGGAAAGGACCGGGACCGGCATGATGCATATATCCGGCAGGTGCGGCAGTATATGCGCATCCTGGGCAGCATCTATCCGGGCAGGGCCATCAGCGGTGTTATCGCCTACATCGAACTCATGCAGACAGAGGCGGTTTCGTGAGGGCATACCTTCTCAGGGGTGACCGCGACCTGGTCGCAGAGGTTGCTGCATACCTGCAGTGCAGGGACAATGACTGCTCCGGCAGCCTGGTGGTCTTCCCGGGCAAGCGGCCCGCCCATTTCCTGCGGAAAGAGATCAGCCGCAACCTCCAACAGGCCTTTCTGCCGCCCCGGATATGTTCGATGGATGAATTCATCGACCTCATCTGCAAGGGCCCGGAGGACGCGGGCACCGGCAGGATAACCGGCATCGATGCAGTGGCCATACTCTTCGAACTCCATCGGACCGCGCCGCAGCCGCTCGGCAACAAGGGATTTCTCTCTCTCGACAGCTTCTTCCCCATCGGGCTGAAGCTCTACCGCGACCTGGAGGAGCTCATGATCGAGGGCATCACCGTGGAGCAGATGAAGAGGGTCGACGGGCTGGTGGAGGAGGGCATCCCGCCGAGATCGCTCGAACGGCTCCAGTCGGTCTCGTGGTTCTATGAGCGCTTTTACCAGCGAGTCCGGGAAAAGGGTCGTTCGACGCGGTCCATGCGCTACTGCACCGCTGCCGATATGTTTGACGCAGCTGCTCTTGCCGGTTTTTCGGAGATCGTTCTTGCCGGCTTCTTTGGACTGACCGTCGCGGAGAAGAGGCTCTTCAGCGGGCTCGCCACGCATGTTGCTGGCGCGGCCTTTTTCCAGGACGGCCCTGGCTTGCAGGAGGTGCTGGCGTCGCTCGCTATCGAACCGGAGATCATGGAGGGCAAAGAACAGGCACCGGTCGTCCAGCTCTATCAGAGTCCGGACGCCCACGGCCAGACCTTTGCCCTGAACAGGGTGATCAACGCCATCGTGCCGGAGCAGGACGGACGTGACGAGAGGACCGTGATCGTCCTGCCCTCTGCTGACACGCTCTTCCCGGTCCTTCATCAGGGCATACCAGCGCTGCAGGAGAGCACCTTCAACATCTCCCTCGGGTATCCGCTCAGCAGGACGCCCCTGTACGGTTTTTTCAACAATCTCGCCCAGATGATGCTCTCCCTCGAGCATGAGCGGGTCTATCTGCCCGACTACCTTGCCTTCGTTCTCCATCCCTATGTCAAGAACATCCTCTTCCATGACCGGGCCGATGTTACGCGGATCATTTTTCATACGCTCGAAGAGGAGATGACCGAGAAACGGACACGCGCCTTTCTCACGCTGGAGGAGATCGAGCGCGCCACGCGGATGCTGGCAGCGGTGGCTGAAAAGGTAGCGCAGGTGGAGCCGGGCATCACCACGGACCAGGTCCGCGGGCATATCAGACAGATCCACGACAGCCTTATCCGGCGGTTCCTCCTGCCCGGTTCAATCGCGGACTTCGCGCAGAAGGCTGCTGCTGTAGTCGAGTATATCTACGAGAAGAGCACGGCAAGACTGCATCCCTATTTCCATCCCTTTGCCGAGGCCTTCCTTTCGGCCATGCAGGAGATCTCCTCTTCCCTGATGAAGGACCTCGTCTTTGACGAAGCAGCAAGCTATTTCCATTTCTTCCGGAAATACCTTGGGACCTGCCATGTGCCCTTTCCCGGCACCCCGCTCAGGGGGCTGCAGGTGCTCGGCTTTCTCGAGACAAGGAACCTGCCCTTTGACAGGGTCCTGATCCTCGACATGAACGAGGACGTGATCCCGGCTACCGACCGGGACGAGTCCCTGCTGCCGTTCAAGGTAAGGGCGGCGCTCTGTCTGCCGACCTACCTCGACCGCGACCGCATTGCTGCGTATCATTTCGCGACCCTCCTCAGGTCTGCCAAAGAGGCGCATCTCTTTTATGTGGAGAACAGCAGAAAAGAGAAGAGCAGGTTCGTTGAGGCGCTTCTCTGGGAGATGCAGAAAAAGGATGAAGAGATCCGGCCGGACAAGTATGTCCAGGCAGTCTTCTACGACGTGAAGCTCGACAGTCCGGTGCCTGCCGCTATCCCGAAGACCCCGGAGGCCGTTGCGCTGCTGCAGGAGTTCGCATACAGCGCGTCGTCGCTCGACACCTACCTCACCTGCCAGCTCCGGTTCTATTACCAATATCTTCTGCGGATCAGCGAAAAGGAGGGCATCACCGGCGAGATCGAGCGGGCGGACATCGGCCGGTTCGTGCATGACCTGCTCCACGACTTCTTTGCGGACAGGATCGGCAGGCCGCTTATTGCGGACGATCTCGGGCAGGACCGGATGGAGAAGCTGCTGGAAGAGCGGTTCAGCAGGGAGTATGGCCGCAACGTGACCGGAGCACTCTACCTGCTGAAGAACCAGATCAGGCTGCACCTCAGGGATTTTCTGCAGGGGTATCAGGCGGCTGTGATCGCGGAAAGACCTGTTGCCATAGTGGAGCTCGAGAGCAACATCGAGATCTCATGGAACTCCTTCGTGCTGAAGGGCAGGCTCGACCGGGTGGAGAAGCGGGGAGAAAAGATTGTCATCATCGACTACAAGACTCAGGCGAGCGACAACTATCTCAGAATACGGCATGACCGGCTCGACCCGGATGACCGCGGGACCTGGGATGAGGCGATCGGCTCGCTGCAGCTCCCGCTGTACCTGCTCCTGCTGTCGGAAAAGCAGGGCATGCCTGCTGAGCAGATCATGCCGCTCTTCCTCTTCCTGGGCAGGGTGCGGCTCGACCGGGAGATCGAAGCGCCGCTCTTTGCAGAAGGCGATGATCGGCAGGGACAGTTCGAAGCCCTGAAGCAGGTGATCCTCGATCTCCTCACAGAGATCGTTAGCCCGGAGCTGGAGTTTGCGCCGGCGCATGACCTGAAAAAGGCCTGTCCGCACTGCGACTTCCGGTATATCTGCGGGACCCAGTGGATCGTGGCCCGGAGTTGACGGTGCCATGGTATTGATTACGTGCCATCATCACGGATTCAGAATCTCTTAGTAATAAGTAATGTCCCCGCATGAAGCAACCTATAGGTATGGAATATGATGCATGTCATATCGCCCTGCACCTGTCTGCAGTAGAATCAAACTTCGGGAAAAAAGCAGACGTGCTCTGAACGGGGCAGGGAAATCTTAGGGGAGAGGTGAAAACCGGTGTTTATAGCCATAGTGGATTGGGAGAAATGCACGGGGTGCGGGGACTGCATAAACGCCTGCCCGGTCAGGTGTTTTGAGATGTCAGACGGCAAGAGCCTGCCATCCCGCTCGTCCTATTGCATCGACTGCGGCACCTGCAAAGAGGTCTGTCCTGCCGATGCCATAATAATCAGCATCGGCTGGGGCGGCTAAGCAAATGGGTAAAGAACCCTGAATGTGATCTGGACAGGAAAATAATCCCCCGGGGAAAAGAGACAGGCCTGGTCTCCCTAATGGTCAGTGAAGAGATGTGTGCAAAGCACTTTCATGACAGCCGCATGTGATAAGAACGTTCTTATTGCGTAACTCATCACCGAAGGGCTCTGTTCCAGGCTGTTGCAGAGGGCGCGCACCGGAGAATTCTCGCTTGTATCATGTCCCTTCATCATGAAAGAGGTTCGGTGTACGCGCTCAAAGAAATTTCACCTTGCACATGAAGAAATAACATCGTCCGTGGAGCCCATCACTGAGGCGGTAGAACAGATCATTGAGCATAACCTGAAAATCAAGGGCCTCTGACGGAGTGCCGATGATGACAACATTATTGCCTGCGCGCTGGCGGCAAAGGGAGTATCTGGTGACGGGAGACGCTGATCTGCTGGAATTGAAGAAGTATAAGGGCGTCAGGATCATAACTCCGCGGGATTTTGAGGCATTGTTTTTGTGATTCGCGCAATAGATCAAGCACGCAGGCAGGGTCTTCCAGCCATGCTGTATGTCTCCTCATCTGATGCGGATCTGGCCAACAGGTGCAGACCCGCTCCCAACGAAGCGCAGCTTCCTACTCCTCCTCAATAATAAGCAGCGGGAGGCCACAATCCCGGCAGGTCAGCGCATCAGTGTCCACAGGGGCGCCGCAGGCGGGACATTTTCCCGATTCGATCAATGCGTTGGAAGCGCATACCTCAGGATGAAGTGCCGCGAAGTATTCCTCGATCCTCTCCTGCGCCCTTTCCACATCACCTGACGAGACCACTAACCGGCAGGTATCCCCGCAGCACCCTTTCTTGCAGCCGGCTTCAGCGTGGACCGTACAGGGAATCCCGGCAGCTATGAGAACCGAGCGCAGTTCACTCAGCCAGGCAAAATCGCCCTCTCTGACAATAACGCTGTTTTCCACAACCTTCTCCGCAATCCGCTTTTTTTCCTCCTGCGCCTTTCTGTGCTCTTCGGGCAGGAGGAGGTCCGCACCGCAGTCCGCGCACTTCTGGACATGATGGAGATACTCGGTCAGGCAGTCAGGACAGAGCTTATTCCGGTTCATATGACAGAGATTTTACCACAACCTGCAGGCTTGCGTACCTGCCTGCGTGAGACTTCGGCGCTTCTGACTCCCGGCGTGTTCGTGCCTCGGCAAAGCAAGGCCAGGCCCATGGAAGGTCTGCAGATCTCCATAAGCATTGATGACCCTGGGACCATTCTTCCTATCAAAAGATTTTTCTTGGATAGGGTATGGCATTTATCGCCCTGCTCACATAAAATAGCCGGAAGGCCTGCCGGTCATAAGGGTATCCGTATCGTCATGTTCTTGGCGGGAATCATCTTCAAGTGCAGTCGCTTACAGCTGCGCGGGCTCTTCGGCACCAGGCCTGTGTTTTTCGCTCTATGACATGTGTGCGTATACGGTTTTTCCGGCTGCACGTGGCCGGCATGCAACCATTTTTGACATAAGGAGGATGAAATGAAAAAGTTGACGTTGCTCGTGATTGCCCTATTGCTCGTTGCGGCGCTCTCCCTCCCGGCCGTGGCCGAATATCCGCCCGGTATCATGTTCGCTTCCCTGCTCAACAATGTCAGGCTTGTGAGCAACAACGCCAGCTTCTCCCTGGACAACCAGATGCAAGGGGTGTTCATGCCCGCAGGAGCAAAGGGGTGGGTCATCTTCAGAAAAGCCGACGGCGCCGAGCTCTACCGGTTTGATTTTAAAACAGAACTTATCAAACTGCCGTACATGAGGTTTGATTTCATGACTGCCACTGACCTCAGTAGCGGACAGTCGAGTCTGCTCATGTTCCCGTTTAAGGAGCCGGGTTCGTACGTGCTCGATTTTTATCTCGAAGGCGCAAAGTTCTACACCTTCTTGTTCAGCATAGCAAAAAAATCGCCTTCCGATCCTTTCGCAGGAGGCGATGTGTACCTCATCGACGGCGACTGGAGCAGCTGGGCGTACCTCTACTATCCGAAGGCGGACCCTGGCAACAGTCTTTCGTTCAAGGTATGGCTGAGGCACGACTCTGCCGACAAGCTTACCGTGGATTACGCTCCCCGCATCGAGATAACCCGGGACAAGGACAAGAAACTCGTCTGCACGTCGCGGGAGAACCAGACCATCTCCCTCCACCGGGAGTGGAACCGTTTCGAATTCGACATGATATTCCCCATGGTCAAGACCTCAGGCGGCGCCTATTTCAAGGCAAAGGACTTGCTTGCAGTTGACGGGTCATACACCCTGAAACTGGCGCTGAGCGGAAAGCTTTACGGTACTTGGAAATTCAGCGTCAAGGGCGGCAAGCTGACCTATGGTGACAGAACCGATCGGAGCAAGGCTGATCCCCTTACTTTTATCGAAGGCGGCCAGGACGCCTGGTGGTATAAGAAGATGTAGGACTCCTCTTGCGACAGGTTCTTTCGACCGTTTTGCAAAGATATTGAGTTTAAAAATTTTAGACCGTGGCAGAAAAAGCTTTTACAGGAATTATGTTTCCAAAGCTGATACGTTATATCACCTCGCTGGCCGCCTCGATATAAATGAAAAGATAAAGAAGACGTGGGCCCCCGCCTTTCTTTGTCATTATGAGGAGCACACAGCCGACTTGGAAGAAAATCAAATCCCCGCTTGGACTCTTCATAATATATTGAGATCTCATTTTTACTCAGAGAGAACAACACAGACTGTACGCCGTGCTTATCGTGACTTACAGCAGTTGGTAACTCTGAAGCCATTTAAAGCACAAATCTGTATAAATCGACTCTACAATCGCTTGAATGAAGACTACAGACCTTTGCATGCACTGTGTAGGTTTTTTCTCGAACACAGTGGCCCGTCTCATGAAGCTGGCAGTAGGGCGGCAATACCATTTCTCGTCAATATGGATCGCCTATATGAATTGTTTGTTGCTGAATGGCTTAAAGTGCATTTGCCGGAGCGATATTTCCTTAAGCCTCAAGAACATGTTCGCATCAGCGATGACGGGTCTATTTTCTTTAGAATTGATTTGGTGCTTTATGATCTTGGCAAAGAAACGCCTCTATGCGTTCTTGACACTAAGTATAAGAAGGAAGATAAGCCGTCGACTAATGATATAGCAAAAGTTTCCTCTTACGCTACGTCAAAGCGCTGCTTGACAGCATTTCTCGTATACCCGTCAATGCCGGCAGGTCCGCATTCTATACGTATCGGTGATTGCACGATTCGCTGCCTCAGCTTCCCACTTGACAACGATCTTGATGCAAATGGTGAAGAATTTATGACAAGATTATTGGAAGCACTGAACTATGAATCTAAGGAGGATTATAAAAACCTAAGCAGTCATCCTGAGAAAAGAGTATGAAAGAAGAAATTAGATGTCTTTGCTGTAAGAAGAAAGTGCAAAAGGAAAGACCACGGCAATGCCCAATCTGTGGTCACATCTTTCAGGGTAATGGGTGGGATGGTATAGACGCACACTGGCGATCAAAGCATGAAGAGATTATGCCCTAGGAGATCTTTTGGGATAACTTGTGTGAAGAGCATAGAAGATAATGCTTTTTGGATGACAGGATAAGGGTTATATTGCTTTTACTGCTTACTTAATGACGAACAACACACTTAAAGCCATCTTCTCCCGCACTTCCGGTCACTGCCATTTCTGTGGCGACCGCCTATTCTTTGCCCGCCGGGGCATTAAGAAAGGGCAGCCTGAAAAGGGCGCGTGGGAAGTTGACCACGTCATTCAGAAGGACAAGGGTGGCAAGAATGCAGCCGAGAACTATCTCCCTGCCTGTGTCCGCTGCAATCGTCTCCGCTGGCATCGCAAGGGCAGGGCGCTTCGGGAGCTTCTGCTTCTTGGCTTGATTGCAAAAAAGGAGATTAAGAAGAATACCGATGCCGGGAAGCATTTCCGCAGACTTGTTGCAAGACGTCAAGCTGCGAACAGGCAAAGAAACTTAAAAAAGGAGCCAATGACATAATGTACCTTCTGCTTTTTACGCCTCATATAATTTTTTTAGGAACGTTCGCGATTATCATCGGAGTATTTTGGTTTTTTGGATTGACTCGACGGGGACGCAGAAATCCGCTTACGCGACAATTATTGAGAATGCCGGGAGAAACATTAAGAAAAGGTATCGAAGCTCTCGATGATGATCTCAACTTTTATCTGTTGGCAACCGTCTCTTTGCCTTTATTATTCTATGCAGTATATCTTGCCATAGCTGTGTCGGGAAAAAACTCGACATTCACTGTGATCCTTTACACTCTTTCACCACTGGTCGCTGTAATTATCCTTATTTTCAAAATGTGGAAAAAAGCAAAAGAAAGAGCCGCTCTCCGGCTTGGTCTTGACTGTGAGCTTGCAGTCGGGCAGGAACTGAACCAACTCATGCTGCAAGGCTGCAGGATCTATCATGACTTTCCTGCAGAAAAGTTTAATGTCGATCACGTCGTCATTAGCCCAAAAGGCGTCTTTGCTGTTGAGACAAAGGGAAGAGCAAAACCGGATAAAAGAGGAGGGCCTGCAGAAGCTACAGTTGTCTTTGATGGTGAATCGCTTATCTTTCCGAACTGGACAGAGAAGAAACCCTTAGACCAGGCGAAACGCCAGGCAGCATGGCTATCTCAGTGGTTGAGCAGTGCTGTTGGTGAGCCTGTTTGGGTAAAACCGGTTCTTGCCCTCCCCGGATGGTTTATCGAGCGCAAGAAGCCTTCTGATATGCTCATCTACAACGGTAAGAATCCGGACCTTTTGCTCAAAGGTACGGGCAACGCTTGCGTGACTGACATTCTTATGCAAAGGATAGCCCACCAAGTAGAGCAGCGCTGTCGGGACGTAGAACCCGTCGCCTATGCAAAAAAGGCAGAGGGCAAATAAAGGAGTATCACCGTGACAGGAGACTGCGCGAGCGTCAGGTCTTTCTTGTTGCGGTGACCCGCTTTCTGATCTTCACCTGTCGCTGCCGGGTTCCGATGGCGGCACCGTAGGCACCTTCTCCCATCCGCCGGGGCAATTCCGTACATAGGGATAGTAGGCGTTGGACTCTTTGCAGTAGTACCAGGTATTCCGGGAGGAATATCTCGCCCGATCCGGCTCTGCATACGCCGGTTCCCGTTCGCGGTAAATCACCGTCGGTGAAGTACGATATGCCGGAGCATAGGCATAGGGATAATAAGAATAGTATGGGTAATACGGGTAATACGGATAGTACGGCTGGTAGTAATAGGGATAGCTCAAAAGCGCTCCTGTGGCAAGCCCGAGACCGAAATAGCCCCAGCCCCAGCCTCCGCCATGCCCTCCGCCGGCCATGACAGGTGCTCCGGATATGAGGATGGCCGTGATTACTATAAGTCCAACAATCAAAACCAGGCTTCTGTTCTTCATGGCGCAAACCTCCTTCTTATCCCTACGGGGTGTATTTTTCGTTCGCCACACTTATATTTTACGCCTTTTCCCGCTGATTGTTTAATCTTTCTCAGGTCAAAGTACCCGGAGGAACTACTGACGAAGATAAAAGACTCAACGCCTTTCCAAAGGATCTTGTAGTATCTCTCGAATCCCCGGATGAACCGGGCAGGCCTGCACCTGAGGCTGCGTGAGGATCAGGTCTTTCTTGTTGCAGTGGATACTCAATGGCGAAGTCTCGGTCCCCGGTTGCTATCCTGCCAAAGAGCGTGGTGTTGCGCTTCTGCTCCCGGCTGTCCGCTGATAGACCTCACCGGGATACCCGAAGGCGGTAACGGCGTGCATTGTCTCTTCTGACGGAATGCCGGTGTTTGTCAGTTGCCTTAACGCGGACCGCCTCCCGGGGCCATCCTGCATCTCCAGGACCCGATGGCAGGCTCTCAAAGTCAATATCCTGGCGACGGAGATATTTCCGAATTATTACCCTCGATCCTTTCATCTGCGCCCGAGCGAGTATTTCACGTCAGCCGCTGTTTTTTCCGATGCCAGGTGTGATATTTTAACGACAAAAAGAGTCTGGCGATAAATAATGCATGAACAGATCCCTTGCAGCCAGTGCCTGATAACTGCCGCGACATCATGGATAGATTCAGATGCGTAGAGAAGTCTGCAATGTAAGAAAGTGGTGCAACAGGAAGTCTTTGCTTCGGGCAGGTTTCGGGGGAAGGATGAGGATGGGCTGCCTTTGCCTTGTAACTGCTCTGTTTTTCCTGGCGTCTGATCTTCCCCTTGGCAGCACTGTGCCGGCATCTGCCCAGGTTGACGCCACGCAATCGCAGGATGCTTCAGGGTCTGCTGAAGATCCTGGGGCCGTAACTGACCGGACCCTCCGCTGTCCTAGCCCCGCTGATCCTCACGGCCTTCATTTCAGTTGTGTGGGAAAGCCCTTTGTTGCGATAGAAGAAACATTGACCCGAGATTGGGCAGGGTATCGGACCAAACTGATGAACCTCGGGATTACCTGGATACTCTCGTACACGGCTCAGTTCATGGGTAATCCGAGCGGCGGCCAAAATCAGGGAATCACCTATGCCGGTACAGTGGAAACTCTGATGGCCTGGGATATCCATAAGCTCCTGGGTGTACCCGGCCTCTCTTTCAACATAGGAGGCAGTTACTCATCGGGTCAGGATCTTTCGGACAAGTATATCGGTGATGTGTTCGAGGTGCAGAGCGCGTTCACCGGAAGAGAAAAGGTCAATCTGCAGCAGATGTATCTGCAGCAGCAGTTCTTTGACGGTGCGCTTACCATTGCTCTTGGCCGCTTGGCCCCTGCCAACACCTTTGCGACGCTGCCTGTCTTAAACAACTTTATCAATGGGGGTATTAACGCTGTCCCCGGTTCTCTCGGTATCAATGACGCAACGTTCACGCCCAGCCCTCCAGGTGTGGAGTGGGGTGTCCAGGTAATGTATGACTTGGTTCCGGCCATTCAGGTTGTAACAGGCATTTTTAATACAAACCCCAATGCCGCCAGCGGTAAGGACAGCGGAGCCAATTTTGCGCTCCAGCAGGGTAATTCCGGGCTGCTGACAATAGCGCAGGTCAGTTATCTGCACAATCAGGCCCAAGGGGACTCCGGGCTGCCGGGTGAATACACGATCGGCGGCTTTTACGACAGCAATGATTTTACCAGTCTGCGCTTACCCGCAGGCACCGCAGGCAGCAACTACAATCTGTATGCCATGTTTCAGCAGATGGTTTACCGGGACGGAGGCCCTGCAAGCCGGAAAGGCCTGACTGTCTGGGGAGAAGTCGCTCTGTCGCCTAAACCGGGTGTCAGCACTATGCCGTATTTTTTTGGCGGCGGGTTAAGTTACCAGGGACTGATCCCCAGTCGCTGGAAGGACATTGCCTCGATAGGTACCATTTACGGGAGTTTCAGCGGATACATACCGCAAAGGTCGGGAGAGACAGTGATTGAGTCCAACTATCGTATCACAATAACCCCATGGCTCTCAGTCACTCCGGACCTTCAGTACGTGATAAAGCCGGGCGGAAGCGGCGCCGTGGGGAATGCTGTTGTATTGGGTGCCCAACTCGCGATTACGTTTTAGGACTTTTCAATATCCTGTAGTAACAGTTGCCAAACATGCTGTTGCCGCCTGTAATGGCGCCTGCTTTTATTTCCAAGAGGAACCTTGTTCCTATAGCAGAACCGCTCCATACTTGAGTCCAGAAGGAAGGGAAAGCAGATTTTACCTGTCATAAACGGAAATATTCATGTATGAGATTATCACGGCAGGGTATAGTATCAGGCGCAGCAGACTGGCTGAAAGGCAATGTCTTTGCCCCCGAGGCTATTCCCCGGAAGGGCGCGGTGTTACGTTTTTGCTCCCGCCTGTCTGCTCATAGACCTCATCGGGATATCCGCGAGTGATAACTGCATCCATTGTCTCTCCCGGCGGAATGCCCACAGCCTACTGGATAGGGGATCGTTCTTCATCGCAGGTAGAAGACTTCATGCTCAGGTTAGACTCTTCAGACAATAACCCCTGACCTGTTGCGTCCATGAGTCTCATCAGGCTATGTTTATCCTGCGCCCAGCCTTTCCGTCCTCACCTCTTTCCGTGGCCATCATACCCAATAAACACGATTTTAGGTCTTGACAGCCCCTGTTTTTTTATGATAAATAATAATTAGCACTCGGCTTGTTAGAGTGCCAAATGGTTAATTTTTAAACATTTATATCAGGAGGTGTGCATATGTTGTGGTCGGATTTCGATAGGCTGGGAAGGTTCGTCGATCCCTGGAGGGAATTCGAGCGGATGAGCAGGGACCTGTCCCGCATGGGCAGATCGTCAGTACATGATTTTCCTCTCGTGAATGTCTGGGCATCGGCTGACAAGGCAGTCATTACGACGGAAGTCGCAGGCATGGAACCCAAGGACATCGACATATCCGTGGCTGACGAGATGCTGACGATCAAGGGAAAGCGCCAGGGCAGCGATTTGCAGGAGGACGAGACCTATCACCGCCGCGAACGCTGGGGCGGCCAGTTCTCAAAGAATATAGTCCTGCCCTTCAGGGTCGAGAGCAGCAGGGTGGATGCGAAGTACCAGAAGGGTGTTCTGACGATCTCGGTACAGCGCGCAGAGGCTGACAAGCCCCGGAAGATCAGCATTAGCAGCGAATAGCGACAGGAGGTGAAGATATGGCAAACGACAATCTGGATACGCGGAAAAAGGAAGCGGTAACAACGGAACGGGATGAGCGCACGCGTGAACGGCGCGTGTATCAACCGGCCGTGGACATCATTGAGGGTAGGGATCAGACCACGATCATTGCGGATGTCCCGGGCGTGGACGAGTCCTCGGTCGACATCACGCTTGAGAAGAACATCCTCGAGATCTACGCAAAGGTGGATCCGGATATCCCGCAGGACATGCAGCTCGCTGTGTACGAATACGGCATCGGCGATTATCACCGCCGGTTCACACTGTCGAATGAGATCGACCGGGAGCGGATTCAGGCGACAGTGAAGAACGGCGTTCTGAAACTCGTGCTCCCGAAGGCCGAGAAGGCCAAGACCCAGAAAATTGAAGTAAAGGCCGGGGCATAAGGAGCGAACCGGCCGGAAAGGAGAGTGACCATGGCACTGAAGGATCTGGTGACATTCGGCAGGAAGGACGTCCCGGTGAGGCGGGAGGAGGAGCATCCCTTCGCGGCCTTCCGGAGGGAATTCGACGACCTGTTCGACAACTTCTTCCGCAGCTTCGACCTGCAACCCTTTGAAGGAAGGCTCGGCGCCTTTAGCCCGAAGGTCGATGTTACCGAGAACGACAAGGAGATCAGGATCTCGGCCGAACTTCCGGGCATGGATGAAAAGGATATCGACGTCTCTCTCCAGGGGGGCATGCTCACGATCAAGGGAGATAAGCGGGAGGAGAAGGAGGACAAGGGCAAGGACTACTACAAACTGGAGCGGTCCTACGGCTCGTTCAGCAGGTCAGTCCCGATTCCGGTTGAGGTCGATACCGAAAAGATCGATGCAAAGTTCAAGAAAGGCGTGCTGAGCATTACACTTCCCAAGACCGCAAAGGCGGTGGAGGAGACGAAGAAGATAGCTGTAAAGGTAGAGTAGCTGAAACAACCGGACAGCAGGGTGGCGGTCGTTGCCTTTATCTGTTGTCCGGCGCTATGCAATAGCCCTGCACCTATTCCGGGCGCCTTGCTTCCTCTCGTAATGCAGGGTCTCGGAAAGCAGTAAACGAAAGCCAGGCTGACCGATCTCTCTGCAGCCGGCAACAGCCCGGCTTCGCCTGATGCCAAGTGCGCCGGCGACGGGAGTCTGTTCCGAGCTTCTATCCCTCGAAATAGCGCGGTGTTGCGTTTTTTCGCCCTGCTATGCGCTGATAGACCTCGCCGGGATAGCCGAGGGCGATAACGGCATGAATTGCCTCTTCCGGCGGAATGCCAACAGCCTGCCCGATGGAGGGATCGTTCTTCATCGCCGCAACGGCATAGCCGATGAGACAGGAGCCGAGTCCCATGCTGTGCGCTGCAAGCAGGATATTTTCTGTCGCCAGCAGGGCGTCCTCAGCCGGACAGCTTGCGCCCGGCCTGGACCCGACAAGAATGGCAGCCGTGCTTCCGTGAAAGAGCCGGTCTTTGCCTGACCCATGCCATACGTCAAGCGCCTCCTTCACCTTTCGGTAGTAGCCGTGGTAATAGGCATCGAGTTCTCCTTTGCCGGTCACCATGAGGAACAGACGAAGCAAGGTCTTCTCTGCCCTGGTGTTCAATCTCCCGAAATAGGCCACAATGCATCCTGCCAAGGATAACACCGCCTTCCTCGTCGGCAGAACAGTGAAGGTCCAGGCCTGACTGTTGGTTCCTGACGGGGCAGTGATGCCGATCTTTATGAGGTCCTCGAGCACTGCCCGGTCTACGGGCCGGCTGGTGAAGCAGCGGCAGGACCGGCGCGAGGCCATAAGCTGGACCAAAGCGGCAGTGCTGAATTTTCCGGGAGCAAGCCACGATTTCTCAGCAGTGAACGTCCTGTACCGTGACATCTCTTCATCAATTGCCGTGACGCGGATTGCCTCCTGGGGACATACTGCTGCGCAATGTCCGCACAGGATCGACTCTTCTCTTGAGACAGCTGCCTTTCCGTCCAGGAGCGAGACGGTTCCTGTGGGGCAGACAGTGATGCATAATCCACAGCCGTTGCAGAGATCCCTGTCAATTGCTATCCTGTTTTCTTCCATTATCGTATTCTCAATATCTATCCCTATGGTTATCCTATGATAACACCGCAACCACATCATGATGAAGCTTCCTTTTTAGCTGAAAATGAAGACGGTGAACGCATGGCATATCAGGAACAACAGGTGGAAACAGCATTACGTATCATGGTGCGCTGGCGGCGCTTGGTCGCAGCTGGGCCAGACACAGAGGCGGTGCACAGGGGCGGGGCGAAAGCAGTAAGGCGAAGGAAGACGTGACTCGCGCAGATTCAAACCTGTCCGGTATATGTAATAGTCGAGATTTTCATGCATAACGTCCGCCAAGGCAATTCTCAACTTCTGCCGCCAAACACCATGAGTGTTCAGGGCATGTTATGCGGTCACTTGGAGATGAATGGGGCGGCCTTGCCTTCAGCCTTTTCCCTCTTTGCCTGTCTTTTTTCTTTCAGGGTGTGCTGTGGTTTTTTCTTTGTGTTCGATTTTTGCTTGTCTTTTTCCTTGCTCATGAGATGCCTCCTAGGTACGAGTTATTCTCATTGTACTGCATCCTTCAGAATATGAGTACTCCCTCCTCCATCGCGCCTGCTCATATCTTGCATAGCATTCTGAAGGTCCTTATGGCACCTAACGGGGCAGATTGCTGCGGAGTACTTCTCCCCCTCTGGTCTCATGGTAAGGTTGAAGAGACGAGGATGATGTGGACCGCACAATATGCATATGAATGTAAAAGCCACATCCCTCACATTCCTTGGTCCTTTGGGTGCGCCTGCCGTGCACCTTACCCCCACACAATGTCTTTGCCACGAGCCAGCACGATCTGCCGGCCTTCTGATCTGCCGCGGGGCATAAGGCATCCTCTCCATGACCGCAGTTATTGTACTCCCAACATTGTATCTTCCTGTTGCTTTCCATAATTCCCACTCCTTTCCTGCAAAGGTTGCAGGTTACGCGTATATATATACCTTACCACAGGAGGGATAATTGATTTTATGGGGAAGACGCAACAGAACAGATAAAGCATCCCGGAAAGTCCTTATCAACTCCGCATGTTTTTCGAGAAACACATAGGGCGGATAACACATGTCCAGTTTGGATAACGTACGTCATGCGTAACTGAGGAACATACAGAGAGCAAGGAGGCATATTACGAGGGAAATTGCGGTTATCCTGCACGCTTCTTTTCCACATATGCAAATTATCCGGCCTGTCCATCAATTCAGGGGAAGGACAGGGCGAAGTCCGCAACCTGAAGAAAAGACGGGACTCTGCGCAGACTTCTTTCCTGAACGTCTTTCCAAAGCCGGCTCAGGGAGAGGCGAGCTTCTCCAGAGCTGCAAGGATCTCCTTCCCTCCCACATATTTATTTCTTTCGCTGCCCTTCATAATGACGACTGCAGGCGTCGCGTTCACCTTGTCTGTTTTCAGTGCTTCATTGTAGAACCCGCGAAAGATTGACCGTGCCCTCTCCCGGTCAGTCTTTACGGAGATGCCCTTTGACTTCAGCAGGGCTATGACTCCGGCCTGGTCTGTCTTCCTTGCGGCCGCGTCAAAAAGCAGCTCCCTTGCCCTGACAGCGGATTCCAGGTTGTTACCCGAGACAAACCATGCATAGAGAAACACCTCTGCATATTCAAGGGAGCCCGGGTGAAGCGGCACATCGACAAAACGTATGCTGACTCTGTCCTTCAGTCTGCCCAGGATGGCGTTGACCGGCCCATCTATCTTTCCGCAGTGCGGGCAGAAATAATCCGAATAGACAATGATCCTGACCTGTGCCTTGTCAGAACCGAACTGCGGGTATGACTCATCGGCATACGAGGGGATGACAGATCCGTTGAAGGTGAACGAGGTGAAGAGCAGACCGGCCGCGATCAGCAGGATGATGACCCATTTTCTCAGGTGCCGGACAACCAGGAAGAACAGGACAAGGAAGAAGAAACCCGAGATAAGGCATTTCGGGCAATAGACGTTGTTTTCGACCTGGAACTTTATGAGGATCAGCTCAGCCCCCACACCCGCAGACGCAACAGCGGCAATCGCCTTCATAAGCCAGTCCTCAGAATATAATTTTCCGTGCACAAGGAGTGATACCAGGAGCAGGGCATAAAAGAGCATGCCGAAGATATTCAGGTCAATGCCGAGGATATCTCCCTGGATAAAGGCACACTTTGCCGCGCAGAGTTGGCCGATAATTATCGTGAGCATGCATAAAGCCGGCAAAATCCAGAGTCTGTTTTTCAGTTCCGAAACAACTCTTGTTGCGTTCATCTCAATCCTCTCCACCATAGCGTTGCACCTATAAAATCCATGACCTTCTGCTTCATATTATAATGGCTGGCAGATCCATTTATAAACAGGCGCACATGCCTGCAACGTCGTAAGCGAAAGAGATGGGGCCGATAGATACTGCGGAGGGAACCTGTGCCGTGAGCAGCGCACTACAGTATCAGCCGGTTTTGTGGCAAACTGAAATGTTTTGAACGACTGGGGCAGTTCGTGGACGAATCAACAGGATAAGATCAAAGCCCGGCCGAACCCCATGTGCTGAAAAAAGCTGAAAATCCGGTTATTCCGAGGCCTGCGTGAACAGATGACGAACCAGGCCTTTGCGCCCGTCCGTGGCCTGAATAACGCCGGTCTGTACTGCGATTTCCGGCGGACCTGCGTCACGGTGTAATCTGCGTTGCATGAAGAAGACACCTGTGGATTCCCACTCGATCCAAAAGATTACCATATTAAATCAATAGGTTATCGTGAAATACAGCATACCCAAAAAATGGTGAAACTTCCGCTTGATTAATTTCTATAGTAATACTATAATACTACCAAAGTATTACTGCTGAACATAAGACTAATAAAGAACCTTGCAGTGCTTACAAGTGGAGTATTCAACTTGTGTACTCTCGGCAACATATGAGCCCATAACAGGAAGGAGGTGGAGATGAGGCAGTCGCGGGAAAGAAAAACAGTAGTATCACTGGCTAAGAAGAGGACAATGAGAAGTAATGAAATGACAGCAGAAATCCCGAACGGGATGGCTTCTCATAAAGAACAAACAGAAACTACAACAAAAGAAGGAGATCGAACAATGGAAGCAACAACAGGTTTTACAGGTTTTGAGCCAAAGAATGTGAGTGAAAATGTTCTCAAGCTGATGAAGTATTCTCTCGATGTAACCTTTGACAGCTTCACGAAAATCCAGGAGTTCAATGACAAGGTAGTCAAAGACATGGGTACAACCGGCAAGCAGATCCAGGCCAATGCTGAAAAGATCGTGAGCGAATGGAACGAAAACAGCAAGAAAGGCTGGGATGACTACAGAAAGGCTGTCGAGAAAGGCTTCAAGCAAGCCGAAGAGCTGATGCAGCCTGCAAAGTAGTAACGCGAGATTCAGATTGTGTAATGGGGATATCCTCTCCCCATTACACACCTGATTCTTGCTTGCTCATTTTTCCCTTCCCCCGGGTACCCTCAGCTTTGCAGAGAACGGGAGTCAGTCCGCCCTAATACATAGCTATTTCAGGATGAAAGATTCGCTGGCGCAGATAGCATGATTGAGGGTTAACCAAAAAGATATGTCCTGGCCAGCTAAAGCTTTTTCGTAATCGTCGGTGAAGAGTCAACAACCTACTCATAAAGTATGTCTGCTCTGGAAAGTCGCAGCGGTCTTAAAACCCCCGGGGTTTAGGGGATGAAAGATGCAGCTCTGGACTCTTCATTAAAATAGGGCAGAGCGGGTGCAGCGCATGTCAATAAAGAAAGGTACCAGCAGGCAATTCTCATCACTGTCCTGACAGGTGAGCTTCTCTCGTCCCATCAAACAGCGGGCATCGGAGTCCTCAATTCCTCCATTCTGGGGAGCGGAGCGACACAGAATGTTCTGCTAAGGGGCACATGCTCCACGTTCACCAAGTGCGTACTCTCCCCACGTCTACATGGACAAAATCAGAACGCGGATAATACCCCACGCCTCCCATCTGCAGGTCAAGCGCAGCGCACTGTACCGTCTTCAGTTCATAATCGGGAAGACGTATATCTATGGCTTTTCCATCGGTGTGCAGGCTGTTTTTCGCAATCCCCTTGCTGGTCATCCTCAGAAGTGAGTTCGTTTTTGGGGAGCGATAACCCGAAATAATATGAAAGGGGCCTGCACTTTCCAGTTTCTGCTGAAGAGCAAAAAGGAGATCCAGCAAAGAAGTATCAATCTCCTTTATCTCCCCTGTCCGATGATCGCGCAATATGTGGTTTATATCATCCAGTGCCTGCGGCACGTACGTACCCCGGCTCCAGTAAACGGCGGTTATCTTCTCGTCGGTATGGGTGTTATAAAAAAGGAGAGATCTCTCGGCAGAAAAGTCCTCTGAGATCCCGGCAAAGGCCTTGAGAGGGAAAAGAGTCGCAGCGGTGATCGCGGCTCCCGCTGAGAGAAAATCTCTGCGGCTCATCCCATGGCGTGATATGGGAGCGGGTGATTTCTTTTTGAATTCCATAGATCAATACCTCTGCTCAAAAAACCTATAGCCGAAGAATCCCCTTTTCATGATGCATGAGACAATCTCTGTATGACCGTCAGATGAGAATATGTTGTACACACATTTCATGGTCCAAATATCGGTATTACAGCAATAACGATGCAATTAATACTTTTATATCAGAGGCCAGCTTATATACACGTGATAAGCGTCACAATATACCATAGGCACTGCAGTAAAGAATACCATCTATAACCACCATTAAGACAGATCACGAACCTGTCGACTGAGCAAGGGGAGACCGATAGCTGCAGGCGCATGGTCCTGTCAGGGAAGTGGCCGAGAAAAAGAGGCTCTGCAGTTTATGCAGCACAAAGATACTACGGTCAACCTTCAGTTAAGCGATGGTTTCCCTGAAAGGGCCTCATCGAGGAGTTTGTCCCTTTCGTAGATGTCATTTCTGAACTGAAGCGTGCCACCCTCGTCAACCCATGCCGTAAGATAAAGGAAATGGACATTCAACGGGCGGGGAATCAGGACTTTCTGCTCCGTGCCTTTCTGCATGGCAGCCAGGATTTTTTCTCTGGTCCAGCGCGGGTCTCCCTGCAGGAGATACGCTGCCAGTTCGAGCGGTTTTTCAACGCGTATGCAACCGTGGCTCAAGGTCCGTACATTTTCCAAAAACAGTCGTTTGGCCGGAGTATCGTGGAGGTAGACATCAAACTTGTTGGGCAGTACAAACTTAAGCTTTCCCAGGGGATTCAGCGGACCCGGCTCCTGCCGAAACCTGTACGATAATCTGTTTGCACTGATCTGAGACCAGTCTATGGTATCGGGGTCTATGGTCTCTTCTCCGGGTCCCCAGCCCCGCAGGACCTTCATATTTTGTTTGGCCAGATAATCGTGATCTTTCTTGACCTTCTTCAGTATCTCCTTCCTTGCAATGCTGTCCGGTACGTTCCATGTTGGATTGATGATGAGATGCGTCATCTTTGCCGTAAAAACCGGGGTGTTCCAGAAAGGCTTGCCTACGACTACCCTCATGGGAAGCATGGACTGGTCGTTTTCAACGACATACAGCTCAAAATTCGCGATGTTAATGACGATGGAGCGCTGCTCCTTATTTGCCAGAATCCAGCGCAGTCTTTCCATGTTTACTTCTATCTGCCGTGTCCGCTGCTTTAAAGGAACGTTAAGTGCACTGAGCGTGGCAGCGCCGACGACGCCATCGGCTCTGAGTCCGTGACTTTTCTGAAAGCTGATCACCGACTGTCTCAGTTTCTCATCAAAAAAGTCCCCTCCCTTGACTTCATCAGGACCCAGATCACCGGAGGCAATAAGTCTCTTTCTGAGTTCCGCAACCCTCGGGGACAGAGAATGCAGTTTCAGAGGGCTACCGTCTGAAAGCTGCGGCCATTCACCCTTTAATAAGAGTTCCCGGTAACGTGCCAGCGCCTGCCTGAGCCTGACATAGGAACCCTCTTCGGGCCGGAACCTCATCATCGCTTCTGTTATCTCTTTCTTTTTTAGTGCCTGCTCAAGGGCAGCGGCAACATCCACATCCCCGCGTTTTGCATACCATTCTGCTTTAAGGGTCACTGGATTCAAGCATCCGCCTGACAGGTGGCAGCCAAGGGTCAAAAATGTGTCGGTGAGAAGTAAGTCGAGATCAACCAGCAGGGTTGAGTTCATGGATACTCCTTTTCCTGCCTGAAAGACGAGAGATTTTATGAGGCCGAGATGATAGTAATTTGGCGTCAGCCCGTCGCTGTACGTCTCCTCAACCGCCCTCAGCAGCTGCTCTGCCTGCGTCAGACGACTATCCTGACTCCACGCAGGCTGGTAACGTCTCCCTTTATAAAAACTTTCGACAAGAACAGGGGAATATATCATTTCGTCCCTGATTACTGCTTTGGAGGGAGTTGCCCATTCGGCTATCCTCTTCTTAATAAGCAGGTCCAGGCCGGAGTCCGCTGCACCGACCGAAGAACGTGTTTCAGAAGAAAAGCCGTGGATCAACACAAAGACCATTGCAAGCAGGAGCGCGATGACTCCCCTTTCTCTTAATCCTATCCGTTTCATGCCCATGTTCTATTTTAGCAGACCTGCCCCTCAGAGGTGGCCGGCAAGAACCTGAAGAGAAGAGGTCAGTGAGCCTGTTGAGAGGATATACTATAAGTCACTACCAAGAGGCAGTGATGCATCAGTTCTCCCTGACAGCTGCCATGAGTGCTCCTGCAATGATAAAAACGGCACGTTTTACAACACAATGTCAGCTTTTCGCCGTAGAGCGGGATCCGAGCTATGGAGTCATCTGAATGAAAACTAATAAGGGGCACCATTCTATGCCGTCTGAAAGCCATGCGGTTTATGACAGTCTTCTGCCTCCGGCGGATTCGGCTATGGCAACAGGTCCGCCTTTCGACGGCAGCAGGGAAAACAAGATCTGCAAGGGCGAGGGATGGGCCACGTTGGACCGCAAGCTTTCTGAGGGTTACGCTGCGGTGCCCCCACGGTCTGCGAGCATCCGCCTGTGCTCCATGAGGATAATAGGCACTCCTGCCCGTCTGCAGACTGTATCACAATGATGCGTTGTTTCGGAGGATCAGAATTTAGGGAGAGCGCCAAGCCTCTTCTGCCAGGAGATTACGGGAAGGCCGGACGCGATACCGTGGTCAGTGTGCTTCGGGTCAAGAAAAAGGAGGAAATTTCACTTATTGCTTATCTCCTCCACGTGAGATTCTGTCCTGCAGTTTATTGAGATCTTCCTCAATCTCCTTTATCGATTTCTCTATTTCTCCAGCAAGAGATTCCGCTCTTTGGGCCAACTTCCCGCCTAATTCCCGAAGTTCCCTGATCAGCTTTTCAGTCTGATCTTTCATCTCTTCATCGATCCACGACATGCTGCGCTCAAGGTTTGATGCTGCCAGTCTCAATTCTCTGTCTGCTGTTTCGCTCTCTTTTTTGAGCCAAGAATCCCTGAGACGCGCAGCGTAGTATTCGGCCAGTACCTGGTGTGCATGGGAAAATGCCCTGCGAAGCCTTGATGGAGATTTTACCGCGCCTTCTTCTATGTCCTTTGCAAGTTCTTTCAGCTCATCGTATGTGCGGAGGAGGTCTTTCTCAATGCTTCCTGAGGAGCGTTCTGCAGCGGCCAAGAGGTAGTTAGCCCCCTCTCGTATCTCCCGGGAGGCAGTTGCAAAGTTCCCTTTGATGAAATCGTCATAGGCGGCATTGAAGTCCAGATCAGGCCATTCGGCATGAATAGGTCCGCTTATCCTTTCCTGCACAGCCTGTGCCGGGACCGGCATGGCCGCCGGAAAAGCGATAAATATCAACAACAAGCCGAGGATGGTGCGACGCATGTTTGCATATTATCATGGAAGAGTGCGCATGTCAAAATCTTTAGAATATCGGTCAACTATGGAAACTGAAAAAGGGATGGAGGAGGTTGTCCGTGCTCCGAATGTCTGCTGCCCTCGCAATGGAATTCCGGTTCTTTTCTCCGAGCCCATAAACATTGTTCGTTTCATGTAAGGGCAGTTAGGGACCGAATATATCCGCATGATTCTTGACAGGACAATGCATTGCGTTGACAAGAGCCCGTTCACGTGATATGTTCCTTCCATGATACAGAAGCAAATTCCTGCTGGCAATTCTCAGTTGCAGAAGGAGGGACAATGGAACGAACGGACAGCATAGGTACCGAGGAACTCCTCGACTGCATTGTCATCGGGGCAGGGCCGGGAGGGCTGCAGGCATGCATCCATCTCGGCCGCTATAACTTCCGCGTCCTTCTTTTCCACCGTCCCGGGGGAAGGACCTACCACGCAAAGCATATCGAGAACTATCTGGGCCTTCGCGCTGTCTCGGGCCCGGACCTCCTGGAGACGGGCCTCGCCCAGGCGGAGAGCTTCGGCGTTGCTGTCGAGCGTTTCAAAGTAGAGCGCGTCGAGGTACGCGAGGGGCACTTCGCGGTGCTGGCTGCGGGCAAGACCTATTACTCCCGCTTCGTCATCGCTGCCTCAGGGGCCAGGGAGTCCATCGCGCCCTTCAAGAATCTCCCGCGCTTCTTCGGCATCTCCTACTTCACCTGCATGATCTGCGACGGCTACCGCACCACAGGAAAGAAACTGCTCGTCATAGACCGCACCATCAACGGTGCGCGCATGAGCGTCGGCATGAAGCAGATGTTCACCAAAGACGTGACCTTTCTCGCTCAGGGCTTCTCCCTGCCGCCGCAGTATGCTGCACTGCTCGATGAGGAGGGAATCGGCCGGGTCGAGGGGCGGCCGGAAGAGCTTCTCGGTGAAAAGAACCTTGAGGGAGTGCGGCTTGCCGACGGCCGCGTCATCCCCTGCGAAGTAATTCTGGGGTGGGGGGGGATATCTCTCAACGAAGAGTACCTCGAGGGCCTTCCCCTGGAGCGCGACACTGAGGGGTTCAAGATCGTGACAAAGGGCTCGGGCGAGTCGAGCATCCCCGGCCTCTTCGTCCTGGGTGCCCTTCGCCAGGGCCATTCCCAGGCGATCATCTCTGCCGGGCAGGGGGCCGAGGCAGCCATCGAGATCAGCACGAGGATTGTCGAGCTCTGACAATCCCGCCGAGAGCGGGTTGAAGCCCTTCTCGCTGCCGGCCTGTGCATGCGTGGCAGCGGATGAGCGAATATGTACTTACCCGGCGCGTTATGTCTTTTTGTGCGCTTCTTTCTTTTCAACCACGCAATAGATGCCGCCTTCCTTGATCCCCGGCTCAAAGCAGCCGTTACAGGAAATGCAGCGGGCAGGAGACAAATCGCCTTTCTGCCAGCGTTTGATCAGCTGAGGCTCCCTGATGAAGGGGCGGGCCATGGAAACATAATCGATCCCATTCTCAATAACAGCTCCATTGATAACATCAAGGGACCTGAATCCTCCCACTACCATGATGGGGCATCGAATTGATTTTTTGATCTCCCGGGCGAGTGCGAGATTGTAAGCCTCCCGGCCGGGGCTGTCGATTTTTGTCCTCACGGGGTTCTCTTCACCGGAGGCCGAGGTGCCCCCGCTCACTTCTATGGCATCGATATGTGCCTTGTCCAGCAAACGGGCTGCATGAACTGCATCGCCCACCTCGAGGCCGCCCGCAAGATTGTCTGACCCGTTCAATTTGGCGAAAACAGGAAAATCAGGGCCCACCGCACGCCGGACAGATTCATAGACTTCCAGAAGAAAACGACTGCGGTTTTCCACAGAGCCGCCATAGCCGTCGGTCCGCCGGTTGGTCAGCGGGGAGAGGAACTGGTTGATGAGGTAGCCGTGGGCCGCATGGAGCTGGACGGCATCGAAGCCGTACTCTTTTGCCCGTCGGGCAGCATTGCCAAAGGCCGAGATAACTTCATCTATCTCCTCTTTACGCATTGCCTCAGGTTCTTCGGGAAATTGTTCAACCTTCACCGCGGAAGGGGCAAGGGGACGTCTCCCTGCTGTTTCTGTTGTTGTCTGACCGCCTGCGTGAACGAGCTGGATGCATATCCTGCCGTCCTTGTCGTGGACAGCCCGGGTAAGGGCCCGCATTTCGGATGCAAAAACGTCCGCATGGATCCCCATTTTCCCGGGCAACTGCTTACCGTCAGGTCTTACAAACGCATAGCCGGTGATGATCAAGCCGACATGACCCGCAGCGAGGTCGCGGTAGCACGAAGTAAGCCTTGCTGTGGGACGTCCGTCGTCTTCGCACATGCCTTCCCAAGTCGCGGACCGGACAAACCTGTTGTTGAGTGTCATACCATTGATCGTTGTCTTTTCGAAGAGTTTTTTCATGTGTCATCCTCTGTAAGATTATTCTCTCCTATTGTAGCAGGATATCACGGGGAAGTATCGGATCCGTATGAGCCCGTGGAGTGCATCGGTCAGACACATCCTTTTGCGGGAACACGATACGTGCTGCGCAGCAGGTGGAACTATTTCATTCGTGAAGGCAAGGTGAGCGTTTCACCGGCAACCATAAAAGTCCCTCTCCCGCGATGATGGATCGTAGGCCGGTCTTTCCTTGCCGGGTCGATCCAGGCCTTGAGCACTTCGAGGATGAAGAAGTTATACTTGGCCACCATCTTCATGTCGATAACCCTGCATTCCAGATTGGCAGAACACTCGGCAATGAGCGGTGCTTTGACACATGATGCAGTTGCCTGCGTGAGCCCGAAGACGGTGAACTTGTCGATCTTGCGGCCGGAGCTGTTCCCGACGGCCACAACCTTTTCGGCCAGCTCCAGCGTCGCAATGTTCATGACGCACTCCCGGGTTTTCTTCAGGATGCCGAAGGTGTAGTTCCGATTGCTGATCACGCATCCCACGACCGGCGGCTCGAATTCCATCATCGTATGCCACGACAGGGTCATGATGTTCGCTTTCCCCTTTCGTGCTGTCGTGACCATCACTACCGGTCCGGGTTCAAGCAGGCCATAAACTTTGGACAGCGGATAGGATCTTCTCGCCATAGGGTACCCCTCCTTCAGTCATCAGAAGTTCATTGCTGGTTTGCTGCTCACATTATAGCAACGTAAAAAGGCTTTTGTGAGGAAGCAGGGAAAATGGCTGCAACATGAGAAAAAAGCGATGCATATCGCCGAAAGCATCATCCATGGCGAGATGCCAGCAGGGCGAGGCATCAGGTGGTTTCAGCGGTAAGGGAAAGCCTTTGGGCCCGAGCCGACACATTTCAGCCGTTCTCTCAGAGAAGAGGGAAGGGGTATATGGTACGTATGGACTAACAAAGGTAGCCGTCAGGTGCGAGGCTGGAGGCCAGCATGACCATATTGATGCCCTGATGTTCCTTCCATGTGGCAGACTCCCGGCTCTTCTTCTCCATCCAGAAAGCATTGATCCTATCGGTCAGCGCCATAAATTGCTCAAAACCCTTTACGATGACGCTTCCGAGTGATTTTTGGAAGACATCAGTATGTTGCTCGACCAACTCCTTTAATTTCTGAATGGCCTGCAGTCCGATGGAGAGGCCCAGCTCCCGGAAGGCGAGGCGGTAATCGGGCGGCAGCCGCAGAGACCTGCTATCGAAGGCCTTCAGACTCCTCAGGGAATCGTGCAGCACCGTCTCCAGGAGACTGCCCGTATCGCTACCTGCATGCATGAGACGGGCGATCCGGTAGGCAGCGGTCAGGAGGCTGCCTATACCGAGGGCGTCATCAGTGGCCCAGCTCTTGCCCGCGCAGATACAAGACATGTCAGAGATCTCTCCGCTCAATTGCTGCGAGGAAGAATTTCCTGACAATTGAGCATCTGTCCTTTCAAGTTCCTCATAGGTAATACGTCCGTCGAGCGGATCATGGTGCCCCATGGACGGCACGAGCGGATAAGAGAGGTCGATGCTCATCTTCCAGTAGAGCCGCTTCTCCGACCCTTTCTGCGGCTCATAGGAAAACCTTGCATGAACGGTCTTCGCAAGCTCCACTGCCCACCTGTTGAAGACCGGCTCGCCCGTTGCCCGGCTCACAGCGTTAAGGGCGTGCATCCACTGGGTGAGGTAATGAAGATACTGGCCGTCCCGGTCCCATTCCAGCTGATCGTCAAAGGGCTCGTCCTGTTTCCGTTCGTTCATCTTCTTGCCGATCCTGAGGCCGCCTGCTGTAGGGTGGCTTCGACCCTCTTCTTCACTCATGCCGCTGATCCATCCGGAGCGCTTGTCATCGCGGCGGTGCCTGCCGAGCACTCCATGCACCTGGGCGACAAGGCGAAGAGCCAGGTCACGGTACTGATCGTCGCCGGTTTGGCGATACAGGCCGAGATAGTTGCAGACCGCGAAAGAGTCGGTCCAGAGATAGCGCTCCGGGGATGAACCTTCAGGAAAAAGGCCGGTTCTCTCTGCGAAAGCGAGCATGATCTCGCTGACCATGCTCATTTTGGCATCAGGCGTTGCCATACATACAGTATAGTAGAGATCGGCCCAGTCATGCGGCTTTTTGTGCCGGTGCATGATCTGATGGAGACCTTCCCGGCCTGCAACTTCCGCAACAGGGTGGGATATCGTTGATCATGTCGCGGAGATGAGGCACATTGACGGACGGAAGATGGCCCGGCAAAGGTGACATCAATTCACGCATACTAAACATAATCAATGATTACGTTACGTTCTTGAGTGGTGCGTTCTCACAAGAACAGACATTTGAGGTAATCCGCTGCAGGGTGAGGCATCCTTCCCAAACCGCCATCCCATATCGCTGAAATGATCAGGCAGTGAGTAAATGAAGAAAATTTAATCTATTCTTAATCGACTCTTAACGATCGCTAACTACAGTATGGGCGGCCCGACAAGACTCGGGAGAATCGCCTCTTGTCAGGAATCTCAAGAAAAGAGCGGAGGCGAGAGACGACCTTAAAATTATATAAGGTATTCGTGAAAAGATTGCAATTTTTTGAACCTATTAGTGACTTTTCGTGAACGAATGTTATTGTCAGCTATGGGAATTGCGGCATTGAATCCACGAGCCTATGTGGGCGCCACGGTTTGATTATCAGCATAGTTGAATTCATCCTGCTCCTCGGGAGTAAAAACGGCATGCTTTCTCGGGAATGAGACCGCAAAGACTACCGTGATTGAAACTTTATCGGCATTATTGGAGGCGACATGCTTTTTCATAGCATACTGGGGCTGTTTTCAAATGATCTTGCAATAGACCTTGGCACTGCCAACACCCTCGTCTATGTTAGAGGGAAAGGCATTGTCTGCGATGAACCTTCCGTCGTCGTGATAAAGAAGGACAACAAAAAGCCCGTAGCGGTCGGTTCCGAAGCAAAGAGAATGCTCGGCAAAACCCCCTCCAATATCATGGCCATCAGGCCTATGAAAGACGGCGTTATAGCGGATTTCGACGCAACCGGCGAGATGCTCAAATATTTTATCAAGAAGGTCCATAACAGGAGAAGTTTTGTGTCGCCGAGGGTAATTGTCGGCGTGCCTTCCGGGATCACGCAGGTAGAGCAGCGGGCGGTCAAGGATGCGGCCGAGGCATCGGGTGCCAGAGAGGTCTATCTGATTGAGGAGCCGATGGCGGCCGCCATTGGCGTAGGGCTGCCTGTCGGAGAGCCATCCGGCAACATGATAGTGGACATCGGGGGCGGTACTACTGACGTCGCGGTCATCTCCATAGACGGAGTGGTTTACAGCAAGGCAGTAAGGATGGGCGGCGATAAGATGGATGAGGCGATCATGGCTTATATAAAGAGAAGATACAATCTGATGATCGGTGAAACGACGAGCGAGCAGATAAAGATAGAAATCGGGTCGGCCTGCGATACAGTCGATGCAGACAAGAGGGTGAAAGAGATCAAAGGGAGAGACCTGGTATCGGGAATACCAAAGACCATAACGATCAACGAGGACGAGATACTCGGGGCCCTGTCCGAACCGATCAACGTCATACTCGATACCATCAAGGTCGCTCTTGAAAACACCCCGCCGGAAATTGCTGCCGATATCGTAGACAAGGGCATAGTCCTTGCCGGCGGGGGTGCTCTTCTGCGCCGGCTCGACCTGCTGATCAAAGAGAAGACCGATCTTCCCGTTACTATCGCCGAGAACCCCCTGACAGCGGTGGTCATCGGCGTCGGGAAGATGCTTGACGACATAGAGATGCTCCGCAGAATCGCAATAACCTGATGTAGTGCTCGGATATAAGATCCTCCTTTTTTGTCTTAGTCATTCGTTCTTTTATCCTCATGACGTATCAGAGTAGAAATGATTATCCCGTATCAGTGACTTTCATAAGCGGGCCGCTCAACCGTTGCATGCGTCGGCGTACTCGCTCAGGGAGGCGGGGAGTCCTTCGACAGGCACGGTAAAAATCAGGCCCCTCAGAAGAGTGAAGGTTATATTCGGTAATCGTTACATTATCAAAATAGTTCCGGGGCTGGTTCACCGGTGAATTTCTCATCATTTGCTGGAGGCTGACGGCTGCAGAGTATCAGGTGACGATTTGCCCTGCCTGGCACTTACGTTACGGAGCGGAAGGGTACTCGTTCCGAAGAGAGGCTTGTGACGTGGATGATCTTATTGCTCTACTGGTGTTCCTTCCCAGTGGTGTCGTTCCGGTTCCTTTTTTCCACCTGGTATGCGCTGATCGCTTCTCTCTGCGGCAAATGGCGCTTGAATGCGCTCTCAGGATGTTTGATCAGGCTATGCCGAGACCCCATGACGCCACTACTCACACATCACACTTTCCCGGTCAGTATCATTCAGCAGGCGATAAAGATTTCGGTGGCTTGGTCGTTTGACCATGCCGCCTTTTTTCCCATAAAATGTAGTGCAAGCCTGCGGAAATCTTCATGCGGAGGTAAGACCCTGGAAGACCTTTTCACTATCGCACAACAGTTCAGCCCCCAGGGCCGGGTTATTGCTGTCCGGGAATTCGGAAACGGCAATATCAACCGCACCTTCCTGGTTACGCTGGATAATGATAGTGTAGAGCGCTTTATCCTGCAGCGCATCAATACACAGGTCTTTTCCCGGCCGGACCTCGTCATGCGCAACATGCGCATTGCGACAGCTCATATTCAAGAACACCTGGATCGTTCCCCTCTGAGTCCCGGCCGTCGCTGGGAGGTCCCGGCCCTGCTTGTTACGCAGGACGGCAGCGATCACTGGACAGACAATGACGGCTCGTTCTGGCGGGCCATGAGCTTCATTGATGCCAGGTCTTTTGACGCGATCAGGGATAGGGATCACGCGCGTGAAGTCGGTTTTGCTCTCGGCATGTTCCATACGCTTCTCAGTGATCTGCCGACGGAAAGACTGTTTGACACGCTGGAGGGGTTCCACATCACCCCGCGCTGTCTGCGGCACTATGATGAGGTCCTTGCAAAATTCGGGACCGACGGGTCTCCGGACGTGAAGTATTGCCTGCGGTTTGTGGGTGAGCGGCGCGCCCTTGCCCCTGTGCTTGAAAATGCCCGGGACGAGGGGCGGCTTATTCTTCGCGTGATCCACGGGGACCCGAAGGTGAACAACATCATGATGGACACTGCATCAGGGCAGGCCATCAGTATCATAGACCTGGACACGATCAAGCCCGGCCTTGTTCACTATGACATCGGCGACTGCCTGAGGTCAGGCAGTAATCTTCTTGGGGAAGAAACCGAGGCATGGGAGAAGGTCCGTTTCGATGTCGACTGCTGCAGGGCGATCCTTGAGGGCTATCTTCATACAGCAAGAAAGTTTCTGACCGGGGATGATTTCTCATATCTCTACGAAGCGATCCGTCTTATCGCCTTCGAGCTTGGGCTGAGGTTTTTTACGGACCATCTGGAGGGCGATGTCTATTTCAGGGTCAAAGGTCCGGGACACAATCTGGCAAGAGCACTGGTGCAGTTCAGGCTGACCAGGAGCATTGAGGAACAGGAAACAGCCATTCGCACTATCATCCGGGACATGAGATGAAGAGCCACGGCTTTTCCCTAACACCCTTTCCGTCTGCATTCCCCCTGCCGGCCGTGAAGATCACGGGCGCGGTGGACCGCCGGGGTGATGTTCTTTGCGTAGGGTACGAACTTCTTGGCCTTACCGAGACTATTGCGATCCCTGCTCCCGCGGTCGTGCCTGTCCGCAGGGACGGTCTTTGGACAGCGACCTGTTTCGAGTTGTTTCTTGGCCCTGAGAGATCTGATCGATACTGGGAATGCAACTTCTCTCCTTCGGGCCACTGGAATGTATTTGGTTTTGAAAGCTATCGGCAGGGTATGCGTGAGGAGCAGGCTTTTGCCACTCTGCCCTTTTCCGTTAATTTCTATCCCAGGGCCCTGAATCTTTCTGTTGAATTCGACCTCGAAAAGATCATCCCTGGGGACCAGCCCCTGAAGGTCGGCATCAGCGCTGTCCTCAGATCCGTGGAGGGTGATTATACGTATTGGGCATTAACCCATCCCGGCCAGCAGCCGGACTTTCATAGAAAAGACGGTTTCATTATCGCTTGCTGACAATGCCTGAGGGATGGGTAACGCATGCATCAGCAAGCTGTTCCAACGCAGAGGTGTCACCATCAGGTGAGACTGTTGCCCTTTCCCGCTTCCGCTGTCGATGATGAGGCGGGCTGCTCCGGAGGCGAGGGAATGCACTTATTTCTGGTAATACCCCATTGCCTCGGGAAGCAATTTCTCAATATCAGCGATCCGTTTGTTGTCCGCGGGATGGGTGCTGAGAAATTCAGGAACAGATGTGCCTTTTTTCGCACTCGCCATCCGTTTCCAGAAACCGGCTGCTTCACGGGGATCATAACCGGCCATTGCCATAAAGATCAGCCCTAAACGATCTGCCTCTGACTCCTGGATCCTGCTGTAGGGGAGCAATATGCCCACCTGCGAGCCCACGCCAAAGGCGGTCATGAAGAGGTCACGCGTCTCCTGGGACTTCTCTGCCAGGGCAACGGACAAAGCCATCCCACCCATCTGCGCGACAAGCCCCTGGCTCATTCTCTCATTGCCGTGCTTGGCGATGGCATGTGATATTTCGTGGCCCATCACGACGGCCAGACCTTCCTCTCCATCAGCAAGCGGCAGGATACCCGTATAAACAACAACTTTGCCCCCGGGCATGCACCAGGCGTTGATCGCGTCGTCCTTCACGAGATGAAACTCCCACCGGTACCCTGCTATATGATCCGACATGTTGTGGTCAGCAAAATATTGTTCCACTGCCCGCCGGATATTTCTCCCTACCCTGCCGACCATCTTTGCGTCTTTTGTGTCGGCAATAACCTCGTGTTTCTTGAGGAAATCATCGTATTCAGTAAAACTCATGCTCATGAGGGTATCTGAAGGCACGATACTCAACTGCTGCCTTCCCGTGATCGGCACGGTCTGACAGGAAAGAACGAAGAAAAGAATGGGCAGCAATGCAAAAAAATGTCTTCTCATGGCTTCACCTTAAGATGGTATGCGTATATTCAAGATACGGTACCGTGATGAATTCATTATCCGATAGTAATCCTGACGTGTCAATGCGCAGTTGTCATGAAGGACAGGATACTCATATGCAAAAGTTGATGAGGAGATGCCGGTTGACTGCATTGAGGAAGGGATTGCAGACTGCTACGGGTAATCTCAGTGATCCTTGAATGAAGTCCCTGCAGATCTCTCCCACGGATCTGTGCGAGCAGGTAAAAGCACCTCCGGCCGGGCCGGGGTTATCCTGAAGCGGCTGTCTCCGGTGCAATGGCAGCATCGCGCTCACGGTCTTTGCTGTGGTCGCGGGCGATGAGCATGTAGATGGAAGGAACAACGAAGAGCGTGAAGAAGGTGCCGACGAACATGCCGCCCACGAGCACCAGACCGATGGAGTTTCGGGCAGCGGCGCCTGCGCCCGTTACCAGGGTGAGAGGGAAATGGCCTGCGATGGTTGCAGCGGTGGTCATCAGGATCGGCCGCAGGCGGGTCATGGCTGCCTCGCGTACCGCTTCCGGTTTTGCGCGCCCCTGGAGCTGGAGCTGGTTGGCAAACTCGACGATCAGAATGCCGTTCTTCGAGACGAGACCGACCAGGGTAACCAGGCCGACCTGCGAATAGATGTTCAGCGTGGTGGTCCAGCCGCGGGTCCAGAAGGGTACGTTGGGGTCGGGCATCTTCAGGAAGGTGAAGATCAGTGCGCCGAATATGGCCAGCGGCACCGAGCCTGCCAGAATGACGAAGGGGTCGCGAAAGCTGTTGAACTGGGCCGCCAGCACCAGGAATATCAGGATGACTGCGAGGCCGAAGGCAGGCAGGAATTTGTTTCCCTCGGTGCGCAGCTGGCGCGACTCGCCGGTGTAGTCGATGACGTACCCCTTGGGGAGGATCTTTGCAGCCTCGTCTTCCAGAAAGCGCAGGGCCTCGTCCAGCGGTCGCACCGAAACGCCGCTGATCTTGACGGCATTGAGCTGCTGGAAACGGTTGAGCGAACGCGGTACCACAGAGTCCCGCACGGTGGCGATGGTGCTGAGCGGTATCATCTTGTTGTCCGGGCCGGTGACATAGATGCTCCTGAGCTGTTCAGGATTGAGGCGGCCGACACGCTCGATCTGGGGGATGACCTTGTAGCTGCGGCCAGAGATATCGAAGCGGTTGACGAAATTGCCACCTACCATCCCTCCGAGGTCGGCACCGACCTGTTCGAGGTTGAGACCGAGTATGGCGACCTTATCCCGGTCGATGACGAATTCAGTCTGCGGCTGATCCACTTTGACGTCGATCTGGGGCGGAAAAGCGAACATGCCGCTCTGTATGGCCTTTATCTGCACCTGTCGGGCGAAATCCAGGATCTGCCCCGACTCGGCAGTTGATGCCAGGATGAACTCCACCGGGAACTGTCCGCCGCCGGGGAGCGCGGGAGGGGTCACCGGGAAGATCTGGATGCCGGGTATCCGCTGCAGCTTCTGCTGTACCTCGGGCAATATCTGGAATATGTTACGCCTGCGCTCATCCCACGGTTTGACCACCATGCCGCCGAACCCTGAGGTGGGGAAGGTAATCTGAAACGTGAAGTCTGTCTCAGCAACACTCAGGAAGGTCTGGTTGACCGCGGCAGCGTAACGGCTGTTCTGATCAAGGGTCGAGTTGGCCGAGGCATCGAGAATGCCGAAGATGACCCCCTGGTCCTCGGTCGGCGCAAGTTCCTTTGCCGACATGATGAACATCGGTATGGTCAGCAGGGAGATCACGATCCAAAGGGTGTATACGGCGGGACGCATCTTCAGGGTCGTGTCGAGCAGGCGGCCATAGGTGTTTCTGAGGCGTCCGAAGTCGCGAGAGATACGGCCGGCAAGGCCGTGCTCTGCCATGCCCGGCTTCAGGATTTTGGCGGACATGACCGGCGAAAGCGTCAGGGCCACGATACCGGATATGGTGACTGCTCCGGCGAGCGTGAAGGCGAACTCGCGGAAGAGTGAACCCGTAAGCCCGCCCTGAAGTCCGATGGGTAGGTAGACCGCAGCCAGGGTTATGGTCATGGCGATGATCGGGCCGACCAGTTCGCGGGCGCCGAGCAATGCTGCCTCCAGCGGCGTCCTTCCTTCGCCCAGGTGACGTTCCACATTCTCGACAACGACAATGGCGTCGTCAACAACCAGACCGACCGACAGGACAACGGCCAGCAGGGTGAGCAGGTTCACGGTGAAGCCGAAGGCCTGCATCAGGAATACGCCACCGATCAGGGAGACGGGAATTGCGATGACCGGGATAAAGACCGAGCGGAAGGACCCCAGGAAGAGGAAGATGACGACAACAACGATGAGGAGGGTATCACCGAGGGTCTTGAGCACCTCCCGGATGGCATTGTTGATATAGTTTGTTGCATCGTAGGCAACTCGTGCCTGCAGGCCTGTGGGCAGGTCGCGCTGGATTGCCTCCATCTCGATCTTTACCCGCTTGATCACATCGATGGAGTTGGCATTGGGAAGGGGCCAGATGCCCATGAAGACGGCGGTCTGACCTGAAAAGTGGACCTCGGCATCATAGTCCTCTGCGCCGAGCACGACGTCGGCGATATCGCCCAGACGCACGATGGCATTGTTCTGTTCGCGGATTGCCAGCTTTCTGAATTCGTCGACCGTGCTGAGATTGGTGTTGGCGGTGAGGTTGACCTGGATCAGGGAACCCTTGGTGCGGCCGAGCGCCGACAGGAAATTATTGGCAGCAAGGGCCTGGCGCACCTGGGCCGGACTGACGTTGAGCGCGGCCATCTTGTCGGGCTTCAGCCAGACGCGCATGGCAAAGGTGCGGCCGCCGAGGATCTCCGCCCGCTGGACCCCCGAGATGGCAGAAAGGCGCGGCTGAACAATACGGACCAGATAGTCGGTGATCTCATTCTGCTTCAGGATGTCCGAGGTGAAGCTGAGGTAAGCAGAGGCGAACCGGCTGTCAGCCGATTCGATATTGATCACCGGCACCTCTGCTTCGGGAGGAAGGTCACGCCGGACCTGGTCGACCTTGGTGCTGATCTCGGCCAGGGCCTTGGTGGCGTCGTAATTCAGCTTCAGCCTTATGGTAATTGTAGAAAGGCCCAGGCTGCTCTGCGACTCCATGTACTCGATGCCGTCTGCGGCTGCAATGGCACGCTCCAGCGGGGAGGTGACGAAGCCCCGGACCAGGTCAGCACTGGCGCCGACATACACGGTGGAGACGGTCACGGCGGCGTTCTCGCTCTGCGGATACTGGCGGACATTGAGCGTCCGGACCGCCTGCAGACCGGCAATGACGATGATGAGGTTGATCACGAGTGCCAGAACAGGGCGGCGGATGAAGAGGTCGGTTATCTTCATAGCTGCGGCAGCGGTCAGCTGTTTTCCGGCGCCGGCGCCTTCTGGAATTGCGGTGCGAGCGTATTGTCTACAGTGACCCGTTGGCCGTTGCGGAGCTTGAACACGCCGGTGCTGACGATGGTCTCGCCGTGTTTCAGACCTTCGGTGACTGCAACGAAGTCTCCCCGCTTCTCCCCGAGACGCACGAACTGTTGACGCAGCGTCTTGATTTTGTTGTTCTCTTCGATGACGAAAACCGAATCGCTGTAAGGAGCGTAGAGGACCGCTGTTGCCGGAATGACCAGCACCTTCCTCTGCATCGGCAGTTCCACGGCAACGTTCACGAACATCCCGGGCCGGAGCTTCCCGCTGCTGTTTGCCGCCGTGGCCTGGACCTTGATGCTGCGCGTATCCGCATCTACTTGCGGGCTGACAGCGGTGATCCGCCCCTTGACGGTAACGCCGGGCAGGGCATCGCCTGTTATGCTGACCTGCAGTCCGGTCCGCAGCGCGGAGACCTGCTGCTCGGGAAGGCTGAAGTCTACGAAGACCGGGTCGAGCGACTGCAGCACGACGATGGGATCTCCTTCCCGGAGGGTCTGACCGAGGTTGACCTGGCGGATGCCGAGCTGGCCGCGGAAAGGCGCGCGGATCGTCTTCTTCTGGATTGCGGCGCGGATATTCTCAGCCTGGGCCTCTGCCTGAGCCAGGGCTGCCACGGCATTATCACGGTCGACCTTGGCGATGATCCCCCTCTCCAGAAGCTGATCCGCCCTGGAGAGGTTGGACCGGGCCAAGTCTGCCTGGGCAACGGAACCGGGGAGCTGGGCCTCCTCGGAAGAGGTATCCTGACGGACCAGGATATCACCCTTCTGTACGGTCATGCCTGCTTCGAAGGCGATGCTGACCACGTTGCCAGGCAATTCCGCAGACACCGTGACCCCCTGCACCGCAGTCAGAGTACCTACCGCAGTCAATGAGGTCCCCCAGGCATCGGCTGTCACCGGCGCGGTGGTAACGGTCTCCGGCGGCGGCGTGAACTTTTTTGCCTGGTCGACCATGGCCCGGATCTGCAAGAACTTGACCGCGCCGAGAATGGCGACAAGCACGACGAGGCCGGCGACCGCAATGAGTATGCGTTTCTTCATCGGCAGGAAGGCTCTTCAGAAGGGCTGTGTACGGGTGCCGAGCAGATCCCTCCGGTCAGCAGGCTAATCATCTTCTGGCACCGCTATCTTCCCCGACGTTGATCATCGTGGAAGCCCTGTCTTTGATTTCTTCCGGTTTACGCCCGGACATATCTGCAGACAACGCAGGGGAACGCTCCACACCCTGTCTCTGCAGCCCGGCGTGAACATCTGAATTTGCCATGCAGCACTTCCTCAGAATGTACATCTTGACAGTATAGCAGATACCTGCCATTTGCCAGAAGCCCGCAGGCCGATAGCAGCCTCCAGCGCCAGGAATGTTGACGCTGTTCCGCAGCTCCATTCGTCCTAAAGTTCCCTCCGCGCCGCAGGAGGTCATGCAGCAGGGCTTTGTGGTATTATTAATGCCTTATGGAACAACGCCTGCAGAAAATCATTGCCGAGATGGGCATTTCTTCGCGAAGAAAAGCAGAGGAGATTATCATGGAGGGACGCGTAACCGTAAACGGCGCGGTGGCTGAGATCGGCATGAAGGCCGACCCGCTGAGGGACCATATCAAGGTCGACGGCAAGCTGCTCACCCGGCCCGAAAAGAAGGTCTACTACGTTTTTCATAAGCCCCGGGGTGTTGTCACCTCCATGAGCGATCCGCAGGGAAGACCGACGGTGAACGAATATTTCAGAGGCATAAAGCAGCGGGTCTTTCCGGTGGGCAGGCTTGACTTTGATTCGGAAGGGCTTCTCCTGCTTACCAATGACGGCGATTTTGCCTATTCCATCCTGCATCCCTCGCAGAAGATGCCGAAGACCTACCTCGTGAAGGTAAAGGGCGTTCTTGAGGAAGAGGAGATGGAAAAGCTCAGAAAAGGAATCAGGATCGACGGCAAGGTGACAGCGCCGGCAAAGGTGAAGAAACTGAAGAAGACGGAGAGCAATTCCTGGATCGAGATGACGATCTATGAAGGAAGAAAACGGCAGATCCGGAAGATGCTTGAACGGGTAGGGCATCAGGTGATCAGGCTCATGAGGATCCGTATAAACGGGATCGAGATGGGGCCTCTTGATCCGGGAAGGTACAGGAAATTAACGGCTCAGGAGATGGATGCGATCATGAGAGAGACGGAAAGAGGAGAGGGCGCATGAAACGGGACAGATATTGCGGTGAAATACGGGAAACGGATATCGGTTCGACGACAACCCTGGCGGGCTGGGTATTCAGGAGAAGAGACCACGGCGGACTCATCTTTATCGACCTCAGAGACCGGAGCGGTCTCTGCCAGGCGGTCTTCAGCCCCGACGTATCACGGGATGCCCATGACGCAGCCCATGACCTGCGCGCAGAATACGTCATAGCAGTTACGGGAGAGATCAGGAAGAGACCGGAAGGGACAGAGAACCCGAACCTTCCGACCGGCATGGCCGAGATGTATGTCAAGGACCTCACGGTCCTGAATGAGGCAGCCCCGCTTCCCTACAGTATGGAGGAGGCAGCCGATGCAGGTGAGGCATTGCGGCTCAGGCATCGCTACCTTGACCTCAGAAGGCCTGAGATGCAGCAGAACATCATGATCCGGCACAAGATAACGAAGCAGGTGCGCGATTATCTCGATGATAAGGGTTTTCTGGAGATCGAAACGCCTATGCTCACGAAGTCAACACCTGAGGGTGCACGCGACTATCTGGTGCCGAGCAGACTCAACCCCGGCCATTTTTATGCGCTCCCCCAGTCGCCGCAGCTTTTCAAGCAGATCCTCATGGTCGCCGGCATGGAGAAATATTTTCAGATCGTAAAGTGCTTCCGGGATGAAGACCTCAGGGCTGACCGCCAGCCGGAGTTCACACAGATTGACCTCGAGATGTCCTTTGTTGACAGGAAGGACGTGATCGGTCTGACCGAAGGTCTGTTGCAGGAGCTCTTGAAGAAGGTGATGGACGTTGACATTGAAACTCCTTTCCCCAGACTGAGCTACCAGGAGTCCATGGAACGCTTTGGCAATGACAAGCCGGATTTGCGGTTCGGACTTGAGCTCAGGGATATGGCAGACCTTGCGGCAAGGGGCACGTTCAAGGTATTTCTCGATGCGCTGCAGTCCGGCGGCCTGGTGAAGGCGATCAACGGCAAGGGCATGGCAGGCATATCGAGGAAGGATGTGGACCTGCTCACGCAGGAGGCCCTGTCCTTCGGGGCCAAAGGTCTTGCATGGATCAAAGTGAAGAACGGCTTTGAGTCGCCCATCGCCAAGTTCTTTGCGGAAGATGTTCTGAAAGAGATGGCCGGGAGGCTTGGGGCTGAGGACGGCGACATGATGCTCTTTGTTGCCGACAAGCCGAAGGTTACCTATGATGTGCTGAGCAGGCTGAGGCTCGAGCTCGGCAAGCGGCTCAACCTCATACAGCCGGGATACAACTTCGTCTGGATAACGGACTTTCCGCTGCTTGAATGGGATGATGACGAAGGCAGGTTCCAGGCAATGCATCACCCGTTCACCGCACCGCTGGACGAGGATGTCGCGAAGATGCTGGAAGGAGACATAACGGACCACATGCTGCTTGGTTCGCTCCGGGCTAAGGCCTACGACGTCGTGCTCAATGGTTTTGAGATCGGCGGCGGAAGCATCAGGATTCACAACCAGAACGTGCAGCGGCGCATGTTCGAGCTGATGAACATCTCCGAAGAGGATGCCCGGGCGAAGTTCGGTTTCCTTCTTGATGCCCTGCAGTACGGCGCCCCGCCGCATGGCGGCCTGGCGCTCGGACTTGACAGGCTGATTATGCTTCTGGTGGGCGCAACTTCCATCAGGGACGTGATCGCTTTTCCCAAGACACAAAAGGCCTTCTGCATGATGTCCGGAGCGCCGTCTGTTGTGGAGCCGAAGCAGCTGAAGGAGCTCCATATCAAGACTGACGTTGTCGTAGAGGAAAAGAGTTAACGTCTTCGTTCAGGGCGGTGCTTTTGCCGCAGACTGCAGGGAGAACACCGGATCAGGACCTGGCATGAGCTGCCCTTACCGTAGCCGCAGCTCCTTGAGCTATCCTTTCACCGGCCGCAGGCCGGGTTCTTGCAGTCTCCTGTTATCCGACCTCATTGAAGTATGCAGCTGTCATGACCGCTGAAGGTGTTCTCACGATCTCGGGTTGGAGTGCTTGCGGAACTGCCTGCATGTCCATGCCGCTGCCGGCCGCAAAGCGTCCCGATACAGGGATGAATGATTTCCGCAAGATGCTACGGCATTTATCAGGCCCAAAAGCGATAAAGTATGATAAAATAACTCAATGAGAATGCTTCTGGTAGAGGATGAGAAGGGCGTAGCGAACTTTATCAAGAAGGGTCTTGAAGAGGAACTCTATACCATTGATCATGCCGAAAACGCCGACGACGGTCTCTCCTTTGTTGCTGCCAACCAGTATGACCTGATCATTCTCGACATTATGCTCCCCGGCATGAATGGTCTCGACCTCTGCAAGGAGATACGGAAAAAAGGCATACAGTCGCCGGTCATGATGCTTACCGCGCGCGACAGCATTGACGACAAGGTTATGGGCCTCGATAGCGGTGCGGACGACTATCTGACGAAACCCTTCTCCTTTGAAGAGTTCCTTGCGCGGGTGCGCGCACTGTTGCGCAGGAAACAGGATAAGCTCACCGAGCTTACCTACGGGAGTCTGAAGATCGATACCCTTGCCCACCGGGCCTTTGCCGATGGGACGGAGGTCATGCTCAGACCGAAGGAATACGCCATCCTTGTCTATCTTCTCAGGAACCGGGGCCGCGTTCTGTCCCGCACGCAGATCCTGGAAAATGTCTGGGGCTATGATTTCAATCCCAACACGAACATCGTTGATGTGCACATCAAGGCGCTCAGGGAAAAGCTTGATGAGGTGAACATTCTGAATCTCATCCGGAGCGTTCGTGGTGTCGGCTATATGATCGACAGTTAATATTCCGGCGCTGCACCATGATCATTCCTACCAAAAAACGTCTCACTGTCATATTTACCTCGGTCGTCCTGCTATTTACGATCATCATCCTGGCCATCAGTTTTATCTTTATCCACCAGAGCGTTATGAGCGTCGCGAAGCGCCATATGAAGGAAGACATCAGGACCGAGTTTCTCGATCAGTACAAACGCTCCGGGATAGACCCCGTCAGCAATATGTGGAGCGAGCATCTTTTCCAGATTCTGAACGTTTCGGGTGCCGTCGTTGTATCAACGCAGAACGCAGCCTCGTTTTATCCTGAACTTAACAGGGAAATGCTGCAGAGGGCCTATGAGGGGACACAGGGGTTCGAATACCGGAACATCCGAGATGAAGATTACCTGATATCCTATTTCCCCATTGATGGAAAGTATGTGGGGAGATCAGCGCTTTCGCTCCGGGAGATGCAGAAGTATGAAAAGAACTTTCTTGACCTTATACTCGTGGCCCTGCCCGGGATGTTTCTGCTTTCCTATATCACGAGCAGATTTCTGGTAAACCACGCCATGGAAAAGATAGCCGATTTTTTCACCTTTCAGGAGACCTTCTCATCCAATGTGACCCACGAGCTCAGATCGCCCCTTGCGTCGCTCAAGGGCAATATCGAGGTGACCCTGAGAAAAGAGAGAACCGCCGATCAGTATAAGGAGACCCTTGCCCTCAGCTTGCGTGAGGTGGACCGAATTATTGCACTGTTGAACAATCTGTATCTGCTCGCGTCATCAAAGTTCAAGTTGCTCGATCTTTTCAAAAACGAGGCTGATATCTCCAAGATCATTCGCGAGGTCGCACGGTCCTATGAGGGGAGCATGGCCGATCGCGGCATTACTCTTGCTCTTCCGGAGACCTCAGACATGACCTGCCACTGCGATGAGGCGCTTGTCAGACGGACCATCGAGAATCTTATCGACAATGCGGTGAAGTATACTCCTGATAACGGCTCCATAAGCATGAATGCCGAGAAAGACCTGAAAAAGATGACCCTGACGATCACGAATACCTGCAAAGGCATTGCAAAAGAGGAGCTGAAGCATATTTTTGACCCTTTTTACCGGGGCAACACCACCAAAAAGTCGAATATCGAAGGTAAGGGCCTTGGCCTCTACATATCCCGGTACATTGTCCGTTCCCATGGGGGTGACATCAGGGTGAACATCCCCTCGGGCAACCTCTTTTCCCTCACGGTAACCCTTCCGCTCAAATAATCAATCCTTGTCCCTGGCAGGGCAACTAGGCAAGGTATATAATCTCGGGATGAAGCCCTCCCTGAGAGATGACGACGTGCGCCACGGTTACCGGCAGGGTGAAGCGGCGAGGTCCTGCACTGCCCGGATTGAGATACAAGACACCCCTGTCAATTAAGACTGAGGATCTGTGGCTGTGCCCGCTGACGATTGCATGCATTCCTGCGGCGACCGGATCAAGTTCGAGGCAGGTGATGTCGTGAAGGATATGGAAAAGGTAGCCCGCTATTTCCACGGTCTCTGTGAGGGAAAGTTCGTGCATCCCTTGTTCCCTGTCCATATTTCCCCTGACCGCAACCACGGGCGCAATGCACCGGAGCGAACGCAGGACTTGACGAGAGCCGATATCTCCGGCGTGCAGGATGACGTCAGAACCCTTCAGCGCGTTAAGCGCCTCCGCCCGGATGAGACCGTGCGTGTCGGATATCACGCCGACATGATATATGCTTCCCCCCCTGCCAGGTGATTCAGCCATCTATGGCAACCAGAGAGCGTCCCTGAAATAAAAAAAGGAGCAGCCCTGCTGCTCCTTTGTACCTCCCGATGCGCAAGTGTTCAATCACCAAGCCATACTGAACCGTGACAGGTATAACAGGAAGGGCCGGTCCCGCCTTTGAGGTCAGCGCCATGACATTTCGTGCACGATGACGTGCCGTTGCTTTCGGCATAGTCTCCATGCGCATTCCGCCAGCCGGCAGGGTGCGGGTTCTTCCAGACGGCACCATGGCAGGTGTAGCATGATGGTCCGGCACTTCCTTTTAGGTCTGTGCCGTGGCATACCCTGCAGGACTTGACACCGTTGCTTCTGGCAAAGGCCCGGTGCGTCGTGAACCAGTCGGCAGGGTGTCCGGTGAACTGGGCATTATGGGGATTTTTCCCTGTTGGACGGGTAACGTGGCATATGGTGCATTTACGCAGCGGGCCGGGGGTTCCCTGCAGCCTTAGGGGCTGCCGGTTATCGAGCGGGTTTTTCGAAGGATACCACGCATGCGGGCTGTTATGGCATGCAGCGCAGTAGATGCCTCCGTGTCCCTGGGCGTTCCGGTAGAGGTCTGCCCCGGTAGCGTAGCCGGCGCCATGGCACTGCTCGCAGGTGGGCTCCTGCAACCAGGGAATTCTCCCCTGCTTCAGGGAATCAGCGACCTGCTGCAGCGTGCCGTGACAGGCCTCGCAATTGGGATTGCCGTGCGATGGGCCCATGCCATTGATCGCGCTCCTGTTACACTTCGTTCTTGGCCCTGGGTGACAGTCATAACATGCAGGGGCACCCGATCCGAGCAATGCATGCCTTCCGTGCATCGCCTCTGAGAGGGATGGCAGGGCCGGGTCTCCGGGAAGGCCAAGGGCATTGTCAGCGTGGCAGTTAGCACAGAGCACCGGCCGCTGCGCCATGAGGAACGTGCCGGAGAGCTGGTCATGGCGAGTCAGAATATTGATCTCCGTATCTGTTGTGCCGTGACACTTGCCGCAGTTCAGTTCGTCAGAAACAGGGATGACCACCATGGTTTTTGCTACGACCGCGCCTGATGTATTCCTCACCTTCACGACTGCGGTCTGATAAGGATTCCATTTCATGGAATCCTTGAGGGGGAGGACCGGGATGCCGGTCGCCTCAAAGTGATCTCCCACAGGCTGCATGGTTCCGGAAAGACCATTACCGGTAAGGCCGGTGCCTTCCGGAGGGTTAATGCCGAAGAGGCTCTGGACATACTGCCAGAAGTCTGTCTTCCCGGAGACGGTGGTATTGTTCTTTATGAAATATTCGACCGTCACGCCATTGGTAATGACCCGGGGAAGATCGCCCCGCTGTATTACCTGGACAAAAAGGTTGTTATATGGCGGCAGGATAGCCATATCCTTGAACGACGGGCTGATGCAGTGCATGCCCAGATCGTTCCACCCGATGACCGTGTAGTTCTCGTTTACCGCTGCAGGAGATGCCGTGGCAGTACCACTGATGCTGACTGATTCGATGCCGCCAGTGACGGCCCGGGTAATGACATCTGAAAAGACAATACTCGTCCCGGAGAATACCATAAGAGCGGCTACGACTATGAGAACAATGCGTTTCATAATTCCTCCACCTCCATCTTTCCTGAATACTGTGTCGGAAATTTTCCAGGAAGGTATATATCTATTTAAGAATATCCTGAACAAATGAATCAATCATGAATAAATAATGAAATAAAGTTCATGCAGAGGAATTATGTGAAGTAGATCTGCCGGTATTGCCAATATAAACTCTGAAGGCTAAGTCCGAGGATGCTTCGACAAGGCTGTTGCAACGCCGCTATCAGACTGAGCAACGGTATGTTCATGCTGTGCAAGCCCGACGGTGGAAAAAAGTTTTCTTACTGTGGTACTGCATGGTATTATAAAGCCCACGAGTTTTAGACCGACTGCATAGGCTGCTTGGTATAGGTCATAGAGGGGGAGATATATGTGCTTGCATGGTTGCCCCATAAGAGAATGGACAGGGGCGCGGAAATGATCGCTGGTCAATAAGATGCTTCAGGCAAGATCTCAGATACGCCCATTTTCGTCCTTAGGGAAGGCGGCCGGAGATTTTATCCGGAAGCTCGGATCTATGGCACTATTCTTTGGGGAAGGCTTCTGCAAGATATTCCGCCGAAAACAGGTCCGCGAGATCATTAATCAGGTATTCTACATCGGGGCAAAATCAACGAATATTGTCATGTTGATCGGACTCTTTACGGGAATGGTTCTGGGTCTCCAGCTCTACTACACCCTGATCAAGTTCGGTTCTGAAGGTGTTCTCGGTTCGGTTATTTCCCTCTCCATCATACGGGAACTTGGCCCGGTGCTCACGGCGATCATGATAACGGCGCGGGCCGGTTCGGCTATGGCTGCAGAGATCGGCATACTGCGGATTTCTGAACAGATCGATGCATTATATACCATGCGGATAGATCCGGTGAGATATATTGTCAGTCCGCGGCTCGCAGCAGCAATCATCAGTTTTCCCCTGCTCACGGCGTTCTTCGACCTTATCGGCATCATCGGCGGTTATTTGACGGGAGTCTTGCTCCTTGGCGTCAACGAGGGTGCTTATTTCTATCGAGTTCAGTCATACCTTGATATGGTTGATATCAGGGGCGGGTTCCTGAAATCTCTGGTCTTCGCAGTTCTGGTGGCGACCATCTGCTGCTATCAGGGGTTCTTCACCCATCTGCGCACGGACAGTTTCGGGGCAAAAAGCGTCAGTCTTTCCACCACCTCTGCGGTGGTGATGTCCTGTGTCATGATCCTCGTATCAGATTATGTCGTCACCTCATTTCTTATGTAGGACTGCCATGGATGCACCATTAATAGAATTCAGGGATGTAACAAAGCGGTTCGGTGACCGTACCATCCTTGACCGGATCAGCCTGAAGATCTATGAGAACCAGATCACCACGATCATCGGAAAAAGCGGCACGGGAAAGAGCGTACTTCTCAAGCATATCATCGGGCTGCTGGAACCTGACGAAGGTACCATACTGTTCCGGGGCAGACCGGTCCGGGAGATGGGAAAGGGCGAATGGGACGTTTACCGGAGCCAGGTCAGCTATATGTTCCAGAATAATGCGCTCTTTGACTCTCTGAGCGTGTTCGACAATATCGCTCTGCCGCTGCGACAGACCACGAACCTCAGGAAACGGGAAGTGATGAGGAAGGTGATGACCCGCATTCAGCAGACAGAACTCACGGATGTTGCGCGTAAGTACCCTTCAGAGCTGTCGGGCGGCATGCAGAAACGGGTGGCCCTTGCCAGGGCCCTTGTCACCGACCCGAAGATTGTCCTCTTCGATGAACCTACGACAGGTCAGGACCCGATACGGAAGAATATCATTTTGGGCATGATTGCCCATTATAGGAGAATTTTCGGGTTTACGGCAGTTTTGATAAGTCATGATATTCCTGACGTGTTTTTCATAGCGGACAGGATCATCCTCCTCTGGGAAGGGAAGGCGGCATTCGAGGGCACCTACGAAGAGTCCACGCAGCTTGACCATCCCATGATCGACGAGTTCCTCCACAGCCTGGAGGGGTTTCAGGACGAGCTCACGGGGCTGCTCTCAAAGCAGGTATTTAAGAACCGCTATACCGTGACGCTGCAGAAAGGAAAGCTCGATACCACGATTTCCGCGATCCTGTTTACCGTTGATTTTGACCTTGTTGCCGAATTATTCGATGCCCCCGTGTTCGAGATCCTCAAGATTATGGGAGAGAACATCAACGATTATTTCGGGCCGCTGGGCGGTTTTTCCGCCCGTCACCAGCGGAACCAGCTTCTGACCATACTGCCCCATATCACGCTTGCTGACGCCCAGTCCCTCCTCGACACCTTTGCACAGCGGCTGCGGGAAAAAGCCTTTGCCGACATTCAGGCCGTGATACGGTCCCGTATGGGTGCGGACGTATGCTTAAATTTATCGGTGAAAGCAGGTATTATAGAGGGTAAATCGACTGATGATATTGATACGATAATAGCCATGGCCGAAACAAGCCAAAAAACCGTTGCTGTATACCGGTGTGACCAAGGGGGTGAGGCGTAGTGAAAAAATATTCTGTAGATACTATTGTCGGCATTTTTGTTGCGGTCGGGCTTGTCTGTGTCGGGTATATGACCATAAAGCTCGGCAAGGTTTCTCTGTTTGGCGATGATCATTATTCCCTCCAGGCGCGGTTCTCTTCTGTTTCCGGCGTGAGGATCGGCAGTCCGGTGGAGATCCACGGCATCGAGGTGGGCAGGGTCGAAAAAATGACCCTTGACACGGAAAAACAGACAGCGGTGCTGGAACTGAAGGTCCGGAAGGGGATCACGGTCTATGATGATGCCATTGCCTCCATAAAGACCTCGGGACTGATCGGCGACAAGTACGTCAATATCGATCCCGGCGGTGGCGGGGAGGCACTTGCATCCGGAGCCTTTATTGCCGAAACCACATCACCGACGGACATGGAAGAACTCATCAGCAAGTATGCTTTCGGTGATGTCACCAAGGGCAAGAAGAATGATGCCAAGTAGATATGTGGAGGGTAGAATGAAACATCTCGTTAGAGCTGCTCTTGTAGCGATAGTGATGATATTTCCTCTTGGGGCAGATGCCAGCACTCCGCTTGCCACGGTGCAGGGACACGTCAACAGCGTGCTCGAGGTGCTGCGCGACCCGGCGCTCAAGGGTGATGCGATGAAGAAGCTCCGGAAGGAGCGCATCAGGAGCATTTCGGAAAAGATGTTTGACTTTACGGAACTTGCGCGGAGGACGCTTGCCCAGAACTGGAAAGTGTTCAATGACGCCCAGAAGAAGGATTTTATCGAACTTTACAAGGCCATCCTGGAGAACGCCTATATTGACAGGATTATGGACTACACGGATGAAAAGATCGTTTTCCAGAAAGAATCCGCCCTTACCGACAAGACTTCTGAGGTACAGTCCGTTGTCGTCACGAAGAGGGCTGATATACCGATCAATTACCGCGTAATCCATGCGGACGACGGATGGCGGGTGTACGACGTCGTGGTAGAGGGCGTCAGTCTCGTGGGCAATTACCGGAGCCAGTTTCGGGAGATCCTGATCAATAAGACGCCGGACGATCTTCTGGAGATACTCAGGAAAAAAACGGGCAAGTCATAGCCGGACTGTCCGGTCACAGGGAAATGATTTGTCCGGAAGTGGCAGATGAGACTTCTCCCGGTCAGCCGGATTCCGATCTTCAGGCAACAGGAGGTGTCATGAAATACCTGGCAAAGATATTCAGCATTATTATTATGCTTCTTGCAGTTCCGCTCTGCGTCGCAGCGGAAGGGCCTTCTGATACGTCCGTCACGCACCCATTGCATGCTGACGAAGAATATGTTTCAGTCATCACGGCGTCGGCGGCAGAGCCGGAGCTATCAGCATCGATAGTGCGTGCGGTTCCCGCAGAAGAATCCCCCTGTGGCGATCTTGACGTCGAAGACGAGATCATCATGGATGCGCTGCTGGAAGAAAGTATGAAAGACCAGGGAATAGCCGCAGAGGGCGAAGAGGTTCTCCTTGCAGAGGCTGAGAGCCCGCGTGTGGAACCGGCAACGGAGGATGACAACGGTGCCGGAGGGGAGTACAATAACGAGGATCTTGAAAATAATCGTATCGCCGATCCCTTGTACTATTGGAACGTATCAATGTACCATTTCAACGATAAGTTCTATTTTTGGATCCTGAAACCGGTTGCCCAGGGGTATTCGGCAATAGCCCCTGAGCCGGTAAGGATCGCCGTAAGTAATTTCTTTCAGAACCTCACAACTCCCATTCGCTTTGTGGGAAATCTCCTCCAGCTGAGGCTGAAGAATGCGGGGGACGAACTGGTGCGTTTTGTGACGAACAGCACACAGGGACTGGCTGGGTTCATGGACGTTGCCAAGTCGCACTATGGTATTGCCTCCCATGATGAAGACATTGGGCAGGCACTGGGCAGCTACGGGATCGGTCACGGGTTCTATCTGGTCTGGCCTTTTTTGGGGCCATCATCTCTTCGGGATACAGCGGGACTGGTCGGAGACACGTTGCTGAATCCGGTCACCTATGTCAATCCGCTGGAAACAGCGATCGGGATCAGGGCATATGACAGGGTAAATGAGACCACGTTCCATATCGGCGATTACGAGGACATGAAAGAGGCAGCTATCGACCCCTATGTTTCTCTGCGGAACGGCTATGTCCAGCACCGAAAGAAGCAGGTGAACGAGTAGGAGGGGGTTTCAGCTGTCGCGCTTTCGTGCGTGCTTCAGACCCGTGATGAGCACCTGGGCGAACACGACCGAGAACCCTGCCAGGAGCCCCGGAATGGTCACGAGCTTCAAATACGCCAGCGCCGTAACAATGATCACGAGCATCACAAAACGGAACTGGGAGAAGAAGAGCATCTTGGCATTCGCCTGAGCGGTCCCCATGATCCCTTCGACACTCCAGGCAAGCGCCTTCACGTTCAGGATGCCGAGCAGTCCGCCAATGAGCACACTGAAGGGAAGATTCTGCCAGGGAAGGAAGGCAGAGATAATCGCTGCCGGAATGAGAATAACGGCAGAGTTCCGGACAATATCCCTAGTCAGATTCATCTGAAGCCCTTTTTGCCAGGCGGGCGAGTTCCCGGAAACCGGCGATGATCCCGAGGATCAGAAAGATAATGGTGAACCAGGGTGCCGTATTGAGCCATTTGTCGAGCTGCGATCCGATCAAATAGCCTACGAACGTCGAGATCACCATATTGAGCCCGATCGTGCCTGCCCGGGCAAAGGCCTTGATGATAGATTTATCAAGCAGGGGTGCCATGCTGCCTACCCTTTATATGCATCATATTCTGATATGAGAAACTCTTTCACGATTTCTGCGATCTCCCGGTAAAAAAGTGTTTGTGCCTGTTTCATGACCTCTTCACAATAATACGGTACCCAATTCACCAGGTGCTGTTCAAGGAATTTCTGCTTTAACGCTGTTTTTCCGTTCTCTATAAGATAGCCCATGAAAAGGAACTCGACTGCGATATGGTCTGGAGCTGCCTCGTATGTATCGTCCAAACCCAGGCCTGCTGCGGCGTAAAAACTCAGAATATCCGTTGCGGTTACCGTGAGGGCAGTGTTCAAAGATTCAATGGGCTGGAGACGGCCTGACGGATATCGAAACAGCTCCTCGAATTCCTCAGCGATGACCGGGAGCGATTCTTTGGACTCCAGCAAAAAATCCTGCCTCAGTGTCGAGAGCGTCTCTTCGTCGGGAGGATTGAGAAAAAATTGCGAAAAGAGCTTATAAATGTCAGCTCTTTGGTCATTGCTGTTTTCTCTTATCATTACGGTTAAATTATACAGAATAGCATCGTTAGAATTCCGCTTGCGAAGGAAACACAGGCGACGAAAGCCAGAGAATTTGCTTGACAGTGAACGGCAATTGCCGTAAAATCAGACTTAACTAAAGGAAATTAAAAGAAAAAACCTTAAGTGATCAACGGGGTAATATGAGACGGCGCACATTTCTACAGTCACTTCTTGCAGTGTTCGGTGCTGTTTCGGTTGCATCATTTGCCTATCCCCTTCTGCGTTTTCTCGCTCCTCCTTCAGATGCGAACAGGGACAGGAAATTCACGCTTGCCAAGAAGGACATACCGATCGGGACGTCCCGGGTTGTTCTTGTCAATGATAAACCGGTGATCGTTATTAATGAACAGGGGAAAGGGTATATTGCACTCTCGTCGGTCTGCACACATCTCGGATGCCTCGTGGGCTACGAAGCTGCAAAAAATATCCTTGTCTGCCCCTGCCATGGCGGCACGTATGATCTTGAGGGGAACGTTCTTTCGGGACCTCCGCCACGGCCGCTGTCAAAGGTGCCGCTCAAGGTGGAGAGCGAGCAGTTGGTGATAGGATGAACGGGACGGCCAAGCGGATACGGAACTGGCTGGAAGTGAGGGTCGGGCTCGATGAGCTCATCAGAAGCAACTTGACCGATTATCGCGTTCCCAGCAATATCAATCTCTTCCATACCCTCGGAGCTGTTGCGGTTGTGGGGTATCTGATCCAGGTGATAACAGGCATCTGCCTTCTGATCTATTATATCCCGCATGCTGATCATGCGTTCAGGAGCGTGCAGGAGATCATGACCAGGGTGCCCTATGGCTGGTTGTTCCGACAGATGCATGTCGTCGGCAGCAACCTTCTCATTGCTGCTGTCTTCGTCCACATGGTAACTATATTTCTGATGGGCAATTACAAGCGGCCGAGGGAGCTGACCTGGATCAGCGGGGGCCTGCTCATGGTAATTACCCTCTGCTTCGGCTTCAGCGGCTATCTGCTGCCTTGGACGCAATTAAGCTATTGGGCGACAACGGTGGCGACGTCGATCCCGACGGCCTTCCCGGTTGTCGGGGACTTTGTGTCGCGGCTGCTCCGCGGCGGCAGTTCTGTCACGGGTATTACGCTGACGAGGTTCTTTGCCGTTCACGTATCCCTACTTCCGCCCCTGTTCGTTTTTCTCATGGTTGTTCATATCGCCCTCATTCGCCGCATAGGGCTCTCGGCAACGCCGTTCGGCCGGTCTGATGAGGAGAAGAGGCCCTTGACCGAATTCCGGAAAAAATTGCATCCCGACGGGTATCCGTATTATCCGTACCTTTTGCAGAAACAGGCCTTGATGGGAATTCTGTATTTTGTGGTCATGTTCCTCGTTATCAGCTTTGCTCCCACCTTCTTCTTTCCGGAGGAGGCCACGGTGCCCGCAGATGCATTCAAGACGCCGGAAAGCATCCGGCCGGAATGGTATTTCTTGGCGCCGTACCAGATGCTGAAGATCATTCCGAACAAGTTCCTCGGCATATCGTTGCAGATCATATTGCTTGCTGTCTTCATATTCTGGCCGTTCCTTGATACCCATAAGGAAAAGAATATATTCAAACGGCCGGTACTCCGGGGCGTCTTCATCGCAATCATGATCGCCATGGTTATTCTTATGTGGTGGGGGAGGCGCTGATGAGATGGTATATCATGATGCTTGGCCTCCTGCTTGTCTTTCCGCTGACTGCCTCGGGTGATTACCGTGAGGAGTTTGAGCAGGGTTTTCTCACCAAGACCTGGTCGGGGCAGCAGCCTGAAGAGAATTTCTGCATTGAGTGCCACTCATCGGATAAGATGAAGCCCGAATTCCTTACGCTTGCCGAAGAGTGGAAGGCAAGCTGGCACGCGCAGAACGGGATAGCCTGCCACGACTGTCATGGCGGTGACCCCAAGGATTCGTCAATGTCCATGTCTCCCCATCGTGGATTTGTCGGCAAGCCTTCGCCGGCTGAAGTGCCGGAATTCTGCGGCAAATGTCATATCGGCATCCTGAAGAACTATATGGAGAGCGGCCACGGAAAGGCGTTCAGAAGTTCGGGGAATGGGCCCAACTGCGTTACCTGCCACGGTTCTCACGGTATACAGCAGGCGAATATTGATATCATCAATGAGCAGAGATGCACGAAATGCCATTCCTATGACCGAGCGCGGGCGATGAAGCAGGCGCTCTTCCTGACGGAGAAAAAGATCGGAGAACTCGCTGCAGATCTTCTCACGCTGAGGAAGGAAGGGGTGTACATTGAGGATCAACGGAAGAACCTTTTCAGCATTCAGGCCGAATTCCGTGCGCTGTTTCATTCGGTCGACGTCAACCTTGTCAAGGACAGGACCGACGAGTTTTCCCATAAGCTGGCTGCAGTTGAGAAAGAAATCGTTTCGACCAGACAAGAACTTCGGTCCCGGAGAAATTTCTCGGCCTTTCTCCTGCTGGTGTTTGCGGGGATGGGCTCTGCACTCTACCTGCTGACGAAGACCCCCAAAGAATAAGTAAACCCGTCTGTGAAAAGACCTGCAGGCTCATCCGCAGGCCTTTGTCATGCATCTCAGGAAGCCAGTCATTCTTGCCGGATATTCTCGAGCGCATTCAGAACATCGCTGCCGGCAACCGTCCCCAACGGCTGGCCATCTCCATCCACCACGAACAGGAGATTGGTCCCTGAAGCTGCGAGGATCTTGCCGAGATCCTGAATGCGGACATCCTGCAGAACAGCAGCTGACGGTGGTTTCATGACATCAGCTGTTGTCTTGCCCGCTGTTTCTCCAATCTCGAGTGATATGGCGTCTGTATCGGATACTGCGCCGACCAGCCTGTTATTCTCATCCACGACCGCGGCCCCGCTCAGATGCTTTTCGATCATCTGCCTGATCAGATCAGTCACCGGCGTTTCCGGATGCACCAGAGCCATGCGCCGTGACATGATGTCACGGGCGACGACTATCTGGGCCTTCGAAAAGAAGCGGAGCTTGCCGGTGTAAACCGGAATGGCTAATTTCAGCAAAAAAGTATAGAGCAGTGCTCCGGAGGCCCATATACCGATCGTTACCAGGATCTCCTGCATGGTCGGCGTGTACTCATAAATCTCTCCAAGGGTATCGGGAATGAATCCCGGTATGATGAGTCCCATGCCTTTTTCGATATAAACACCGGTGACGACGAAAAGGCAGGCCATATTCAGCGTGGTGAAGTTCTCCCGTGTCTTCGGAAACATGAAAAGAAAGAATGCGGTGATGTTCATCGTAGTTGCAAACCACATCCACGGCACGAGTTTGTTATGACCGTGAAGGCCGAAATAAAGATATTCTATTGGTGCCGAGTGTATGCTGCCGGAGTAGAACTCCTTGAATATTTCGGCCCCGAGAAGGAACAGGTTTATCCCCATGGCATACGCGATCAGTTCCGCAATCTTGAAGATCGCCTTGTTGTCAATCTCGACTTCGGAGAGTTTCCTGATGATCTGGAAGAGGATGAGCATAATGGCTGGCCCGGAGCAGAAGGCCGAGGCAAGAAAACGCGGTGCAAGGATCGAGGCATTCCAGAACGGACGGGAAGACAGGCCGTTATACAGGAAAGCCGTTACCGTATGGATGCTGACGGCCCAGGGGATCGACAGGATGATCAGCGGGCCGATCACGGACATCTTGTATTCCTTGCCAATGGAGAGTCGATAGAGTACGTAGAAAGCGATAGCCGTGTTGATCGCAAGATACCCGTTGAGCACTACAACATCCCAGGCCAACAGGGAGGCAGGGAAATTCATGGCTCCGATTATAGGCAGGATATGCCAGACTCTGAGCGGCTGACCCATATCGGCCATGATGAAGAGGATGCACATGGTGATGGCCGAGATAGCCAGGAGTTCGCCGAACAGAACGATCTCTTTTATGGGTTTGAAATTATATAGGTATGCGGGAACCACCAAAAGCACCGCTGCGGCAGCGACACCGACGAGGAAGGTGAAGTTGGAGATATAAAGACCCCACGATACCTGGTCCCGCATCGCCGTTACGATAAGCCCCCGGTTGAGTTGGCTGATATATGCACTGGCACCGAGCAGGACCAGGAACGAGAGCAACGATACCCAGAGGTAATACTTCTTGTCGCCGACGGCGATCTGCCGGAGAGCAATGAAGAAGTTCCTGATGGTCTGTATCATGCTGCCTCCCTACCTCCCATAGGCGAAGAAGTAATAGAATTTCGGGCTCGTGTTCAGATCTTCCTTCAGCCGGAAGACGCGCTTGTGCTCAATCGCGTACCTGATCTCACTGTTCGGATCAAGGAGATTCCCGAATTTCCTGGCGCCGACCGGGCAGGCCTCGACACATGCAGGATAGCGGCCCGGGTCTTTTCTTGTTCTCTGTATGCAGAATGTGCATTTCTCCACTACCCCCCGGTACCGGGGCCGGTTGCCGAGATAGTGCGTCTTTGGATTGATCTTTTCTTCCGGCCGGTTCGGCGCTCCCCAGTTGAACCTTCGGGCGCCGTAGGGGCAGGCTGCCATACAGTATCTGCAGCCGATGCACCAGTTGTAATCGATGACGACAATGCCGTCCGGTTCCTTCCACGTTGCCTGTGTCGGGCATGCACGAACACAGGGCGGGTTTTCGCATTGCTGGCACTGGACCGGCATATAGAAATATTCTTCCTCAGGGACTTTTTCCGGGCTGTAATATTTTTCCGAATTCTCAAGGTCGACCCATTTTTCGCCCTTCCTGAAGCGGAGAACCGTGATCCAGTGTATCTGGGGATCAATCGACTGGTTGTTCTCTGCCACGCAGCCGTAAACGCAGCGCCGGCATCCGATGCAGCGAGACAGGTCGAGGCCATAGCCGTACAGAACGCCGGGGATGGGTTTATCTGCGCCGATCTCGATCTGCTTCTTGAATTTTTGGGCATATTCCTTCTCAAGCCTGCTGATCACCTGCTTGATCTCTTCATCGTTCATTTCCCGGAAATGCTTTTGGAAGAACGCCTCCCAGAAAGATGCGTCGGCCCGGTCAAGCGGCAATGCCAAACCGGCGAGACCGAGAGCGGCCCCCCGTAGAAAGTCCCTTCTGTGCATGCCCCTCTGGCGGCTTTCGTCCTGTTCCATGGGATACCCCTTATTTGATGTCCGACGGCCTGACCGGCGGCGGCATCGGTGTTATGGCTTTGAAAACGGGATCATGCGGCCAGTGGCAGTGAACACAGAGAAGGTATTGCTTTTCACCATTCCACATCCCGGTCCGCTTTCCATGGAGGCCAGCCTTCCATTCACGGAGAATGGTGCCATGGCACTGTCCGCACAGGTTATACGACTCTTCGAACGTAACAATTTTCCCGTTCGCAAGCCGGAGCGTGTCACGGTTATCGGGATTGTGGCAGTCAAAACACCACCCGCCCGGCATGTGGTTCAGGACGATGTCCTGATGCATCATCTCGAGCTTTCGGGGAGTCCTGTTTACCGGCATGCCCTGGTGGCACTGCGAGCAGGGGAAAATGCCTTCTGAAAAGGGTGGAGGAGGTACCAGGAATTTCTTGTGGACTTCATGTTCGATCGGGACTGCAGGAGAAGATACCAGCAGGAGAGAGAAAAAGCAAAACAACCCTATGCCTGATATTCCCAGTGTTCTCATAACCCTTCGTTGGCTTCTCACAGAATTTTACTCAATCATAGTATATTTCCGGGTGCATTACAATACGAATCACCGGGCGAAAAGGAAGGGGAGCGATCCGCTCCCCTTCCCTTGTTCAGTGAGATTCCTTCACATCGAAAACCGGGAAAATTTTCGCCATAAAATAGAAAAGAACAAAGGGCATGATAAAGACGCCCAATGCGCCGAAGAGGCCTTCTTTCAGTGTTTCGATGTTATGCGGAATGATGGGGAGATGGTAGTGCATATAGCCGGCGAAGGTCAGGGAGAAGGCCTGCCCCCCGATAACGACGTTCCACCGCATCATGAAGACGCCGAACAGAACGAACATGACGCCGATGACCGCTCTGCGGATCGTGAGGCCGGGCGTGAGAAACAGGATCAGCGGAATAAGATTGCCGATGCCGTACTGCAGGATGAATATGCTCGTGAAGTCCTTGCCATAGATGACACTTCGCAGCACATCCCACGACTTCGTTGCCGTATATCCCCGGAAGATAAGGTCGAGAAGTTCCAGGCTGATCGCAAAGACCAGGAAGAAGAGCAGGTACTTCGCCGTCATGCGGATGACATTGACCTCGGCGCTTTGAAGTTCCTCGCGGGTCTCGTGCCTCGGGGCTGAGGCGCTCTTTCTCTTTGCCATGAACTTTCTGATCTCCATGGTAAGAATGTATGTCAGCATGCAGAGTGCGATGCCTGAGACAATAGCAGACATGATGAATATGACCGGCATGAGAGGGGTCATCCAGAGTGCGTTTGCCTTGACCGATCCGAATATGAACCCCGCATAGCCATGGAGGAAGCAGGCTACCGGAATGCCGAGGCCGGCGAGCAGCTTGATAGCCTTTTCGTCGCGTTTGAGGGAATCCTCACTCACATCGTATACCCCGAGCGTGAGGGTGCAGAATACAAGGAACTTGAGCCACTCTGCAGGCGTCTTGTCCTGTTTTTCCTTCAGCGGGAGAGCGACATCGACAAAATGTTTTCGGTAGAGAAACCAGAGTTCCGATGCAACGATCGCCCCATACGCCGAAAAGACGATACCGAACGCCGCAATGGCCGAAGTAAAGTGGGGAGTCATCATGACATTTACGCCACGCAACGGATGCTGGAGGTGAAGGATGATAGGCACCGGAGCAACGAATAGCAAGGCAAAGGAAAAAACGAGAGCAAATCGGGCGATTTCCCTGAGTTTATTGATGCCGAAGACATGATAGAGAGACGAAAGGACGAATGCCCCTGCAACCAGACCGGTCATGAACGGATACATTACGATCTGCACAGACCAGTAAATATACTCGTTCGGTGTAACAAAGAGCTCTTTTGCCGTCCAGAGTTCACCGTGTACCATGACTATCGCACCTCCTCATCCAACCCGATGTAGAAGACCTGGGGTTTTGTTCCGAATTCACTCTTCAAAATGCCCACACGCTCCGTGGTTATGATTTTTGCGATCGGGTCGTTCGGGTCCTTGATATTGCCGATCTGACGTGCACCGAACGGGCAGGCCTGAACACATGCAGTCTTGAGCCCCTTCGTGATCCGGTGATAGCAGAAGTTGCACTTTTCCGCCGTATGGTATTTCGGGTGAAAGAAGCGGACGCCGTAAGGGCAGGCCATGATGCAGTACCCGCATCCGATGCACCACGTGCGGTCCACCATGACGACGCCGTCAGGCGCCTGATAGGTCGCTCCCACCGGGCATACCTGAACGCACGGAGGATTGTCGCACTGGTTGCAGAGCTTCGGTACAAAAAACGCTTTCTTGATGTCCTCTTTCTTGACATCCTGAAAATTGCCCATGCCGAGGTCGATCTTGGTGCTGATGAAACCGTCGCGCGCGCCTTTCGGAGAGTCTGCAAAGAGCTTTCCGTCCTTGGTGAGAACATATCGTTCAACCCAGGTCCTCGTAACATTGGCATCATAGGGAATTTCATTTTCGTTCTTGCAGGCTTTGACGCAGAATCCGCAGCCGACGCATTTATAGGTATCAACCAGGAAAGCCCACCGGATGGAACTGTCCGCTTTGATCGCATGGACGCGAGCCGGACTGAGTATCTCTATCGCAGCCAGGGGGATGGAGACTCCCGCGACGACCTTTGCCGTATTTTTCAGAAAATCCCTTCTCGATATCATTTCAGACCCTCCAGATTCGGGTTATGGGGATTATGGCACATGACGCATTCAATATCAGGATTATGTTTGTCCGGATCGATCCCCCTGATATTTGCCCTGTCACTCGACGGGTATGCCAGTTTGGCGTGGCATCTGAGACACTGTCCACGCGTCCTGTCGATGGCGAGCTTCGGCGGTTCAGAAGGATGCTCGATTGCGGGGCCATGGCAATTTTCGCACTGGATGATTGCGTGGGGTGTCCTGTCGATTGAGGTAACTTTATCTTGATGGCAAGTCTTGCAATACTCCTTGCCCTGATATTTAACCGAGACCTTTTTCCAGTCCTCGATATTGCCTTTCCGATACCACCCGTACATGTATCCCCGCTCATGAATGCCGAAATCCTTTGGTACATAAAAAGGACGAATGATCAGGATGAGGACAACAAGACCAATGACGACCCAAAGCGGCCTGAAGACATGGTTCTTCATCCAATATACCTCCCCGTGGCGTTACGTCTATTATACTGCAAATTTCGCAGGCCGGATTTTATTTTTTTCCGGCCTGCTGCGCCTGGTTATCTTATTTCAGGAACAATTTTGGCTCTCGGTATTCATGACAGGTAACGCACTCTTTCTTTGCCAGCTCAGGAGTTATCTTCCAGAGATGCGGCTTATGGCAGTTCTTGCAGGTCAGGTTCATCTGAAGATGGATATCATGCTTGCCGGTGCTCGGAACGTTCTGGTGGCACTTTACGGTACAGCTTGTCCAGTCAGGCCGCGACCGCAGATGCGGGTTGTGACAGGTGTTGCAGTCGAACTTCATCGCCGCATTCTCCGGGATGTTAATCTTGATTGCCTTTCTGACCGTTTCTTCAGACGGCTTGAAATGCGTGACGTCAAGGGTGGCATCAGCTAAGAGCTGTTTCCTGACCGATTCGTCGCCGTGGCAGTAGAGACATTTCAGTCTTCCCGGCTTCAGGTCGCGGGTACGGTCGGTATGACAGTTGAGACAGGGGAAATCCCCCATCGGCACCTTTACATGCGGTTTGTCCGTAGTACCATGAGGCCGGAATTCCTTGTCCTTATGACAGGTGAGGCAGTACCGCTCCTCCATGGTGAACTTGTGCGTCCGGTAGCCGTGGCACTTGGTGCATTCGATCTTTTCGTTGAAGACATGCTTTGCGTGGTACCGGGACCTGCTGATGTCAGGCGCATTCGGAAACTCCTCAACCCGCTCCCAGTGGCACCGGAGACAGAGTGTCCGCGGGACGATGACCTCGCCGTGCCGGGGCGAGACAGCCCTCTGGCCGAGGAAGGCAAAGCGGTACATCTGGATGACCTGGTCCTTCTTGGTGGAATGGTGGCATTCATGGCAGTTTATACCT
>QKDO01000100.1 GCA_003252075.1 Nitrospirota bacterium | reverse complement strand
ACGCCTCGTTATAGAAGGCATAGGGGACCTTGAGCACCTTTTTCTCAAAACCTTTCTCAGGGGTAGCCAATATGATTTGTGCAGACACGCTGTATACGAAAGAGAATGAAAAGAAGATGATGAGAAAGAGTGTGCCATTTTTATTAAACCGCCCAAAGAACCCCACAGCTTATAGGACCGGGGGTGAATAATCGCCCAAAGCGATGTTGGCGGTAGCTGGCTGAGTGGTTGCAATTGCCTTTTGCCCTGCCAGAAAACCGCGGGCCTTAGCCCGGAGTAATTTATTCATTAAATTTCCTCTTACATGGAAAGACTTCAGTCAGATAACTGACCTTTGAATCAACATAGCTACCCTGAAAACACCGGACTTTAGTCCAAATAGCGGGTTCATTCAATTGCCGTACTGTCTTGCTTTGTTATAGCCTCTTTCGTTAATCTCTATCCCTGCTGGGGGATACCAATTTTAAGCTTTATGAGAATAAGCCTAGTGACTTATGCATCCCCTCGCCCGACTTGCCTATTTTTTGTCGATCTTCGTGATCTTCGTCCCCTGCAGGCCGATACCGGCCATCAGTCCCCTTTGGTTGAAAAAGAATGCATAAATATCAGACTTTGCCGTGGTAGTGGTCAGTGCCCCTGCCGCACCCACGTCTACCACGACAATGCTCGGACCGGTACCGAGTTCCCACCCGTCGCTCCTGTCAAGCCACTTCATTGCCGCATCGGTCATGAAAAATAATGCATACCCATACTTCTGCACCCCTGCCTGCAACCCATACGAAACAGCAACACTATTGTAGTAGCCGACGGTCTTACCGTTCTGGATGAGGGAGCCTTCACCGTACTGGCCTCCCACGATAAACCCACCCTTGGTAATACCCGGGAAAACGAGGATACCCTTTGCCTTTTCCCCCAACGCCTTGGCAGAAGGTGTCTTTTCGTATAAAAGATGGAGCCCCGTATTGACGTCCCTGTCGAGCTTAGCTGCGTCGCCTGCCGTGGCAGGATGAGGGATAACAAGTACGGCGGCAATGAATGCCATGATGAAAAGACCAGCTCTATATCTAAAGCATTTCATGATTATGTCCTCCTTTCTTTTCTTACTTGCTCACATTTACAAGAGGTATCTCCTTCGCAAGTTCATAGGTCAACACTGCGAGGATCTTGTTCTCGATCTGGTAGTAGCGCGCCACCTTCTTCTCGGGAAGTGCTTTGCGGAACTTCGGCAAATAGGCCTGGCGAACCTTCAAACGTAGACCTTCAATGGTCAGATATTCGTCAAGGAGTTTCTTTGCGTCACTATCTGTCATCTTCTGATAGACTTCGGCAAAGTCTTTGATGAGCTTTAGGCTCCGCGACTGGAGCAGGAAGAGTTCGTTCTGATAATCCGCATAGACCGGCCAGAAGGCCTTGGCTTCGGTCTCGGTCAGCTCCATGTTTTCCGCGACCAGCAGCTTTTTGTCAGCTTGGATCTTGTCATGGAGGATATCCATGTTGTCAGCTGGTTTGTCCTCCGCAAGGCAGAGTGAACTGGAAATCACAAGGGCAATCATGCTCAAAAAAACCACGACCAACTTCTTTTTACTCATAGGCAAGTTCATTTTCCCATCTCCTTTTCGTTTTTTATTACTTCCCGCCGACTCTTCACAGAGGAGCCGGAGTTCAGTTTCCCTTGACCCGGTTCTGAGTCTTGTAGAAAAAGGCCGATATAGCCACGTCTGGAAAACCGATAGTGCTGCGACTACTTCTTCTTTTTCGCCTCCTCGACTGAAATGGCCAGCGCCTCGGTGTACGTGATCTCAACCTCGTCGCCTACCTTCACCTGTGCGAGGTTCTTAGGGTTCTCAGCCTTCACGGTAACCGACTTGCCTCCTGGCCCCTTCAGCGTCACCATTTGATTCTCCTTGTCGATTGCGGTAATAGTGGCTGTAATTGTTACCTGTCTGGCTGCTATGCCTCCAGGTTTATCTCCCTCCTTAGTGCGTGCCAGGGACCCAGAATTCTGTACGCCGTCAACTCCTTCCCCAGGTTTTACGAGCCGAAACGCGATGGACTCATAGTACTTTACCTCTACCAGATCTCCCACTCTCACCTGAGGCAAGTTCCTTGCCTGCTCACTAACCGTGACATCAAACACATTTCCCTTCTGACCCTTAAGCGTCACGACTCGCTTTTGCAGGTCAATGGCTTCGACGGTCGCTGTCGCAGTGACGACTTGCTCCTTTTTGAGAGGAAGCGGTTTTTCCGTAGACGGAACTTTTTCTCCGGCAAAGATTAGTCCAGAAATGGACATCCCAAAGAGGATTGCAACAACAAACACCAACAGTTTTTTCATCACTACCTCCTTTTGTGGACATTTGGACTATCAATTATATCTTCTAACAATTAATAATACATCCCTATCTTTATTACAGATATTACTGCAACCTGCCTCCATAATCTATCTCATACGCGAGTATGCTATAGACTACCTATTTACTAAAAGAAGAAATTCGCTTGGCTTTCAGGAATAACCTTTTGCCTTTCAAGTACATCAACTACTTGATACTTCCAGAAAAGTGAAACTGTATCAAGAGTACAACTGCAATAAAACAGCTTTGCAATAGATTGACGACAGTGATGCCGTAGTCCTGTCCAGCTCCATCTCCACATTTTCACTGCCGCTATATTTTTTGTGATCGTTATGAATGAAGAAGTCGTGATGACGTCTTAGAGGTCGACGGATCAGAATACCTTTGATTAATTACTTATCCTCTTCTTTCCTAATCCCTCCTTCGCCTTCTCACGCTCCTCGCGCTGTTCCTCGACCATCTTGTATGCAAGGTAATACTTATAAATATTGCTCACATACTGGACCGTCTCGCGTCCGATCTTTTCTGCAGCAATAACTTCTACATTGTCGAACCATTTGTTTGGATCGAGGCCACGCCTGGCTGCTTCCTTGCGGAGCTGAGCGATCCGTCCAGGCCCCGCATTGTAAGAGGCGAAGGTGAACAGCCCCTTGTTCAGCGAGTCCATGGGCTCCTCAGCATAGTACTGGTTCATCATGAATCTGATGTACTTGACCCCGGCGTGAATGTTGGGCTCGATTTTGCTAATGTCGCCAACGCCCATCTCCTTGCCCGTGGTGGGCAGCACCTGCATCACGCCGACCGCACCCGAAGCACTCCGTGCTTTCTGGTCAAGCTTCGACTCCTGGTACCCCTGAGCCATCATCAGCAGGTAATCCATTTCGTATTGGTCACCGTACTTTCGGAAAAATTTAACGACTGCATCGAACTTGGCTATCTCGTCCTTGGCAGTCGCGTTTTTGACAAACTTCACGTTCTGCAAATACTTCTTGGCCACAATGTTGAAAGTCCTGGAGCTCTCGGGATAGCGGACAAGCAATTCATTGAGCTCCTTCTTGAGCTTCGGGCTGTTCTTCCGGATCATAGGGGCAATCTGTCCTCCGCTCCGTACTGCGGCGTCTGGATACAAGACAATATTTGTGAAAATCTGTTTCCAGAACTCTGCGATGTGCCTGTCCATAATCGTCATATTGACAAGGCCAGCATTTACCATCTCGAGGATGTCTTCACTCTCCAACTCTTCCGGTGCAAGCCTTACCTTCACCGGCGACTTGCCCGCCTTCTTTAGATCCGCATTGAGTTTCTGGATGCTCTCGTAGTAACTCGCCGATTTCCGGATATAGACCTCTTTGCCCGACAGGTCCTGCACAGACGATATCCGGTTCACGCCAGGTGCGGTTACCACGATCTCGGAGGCGTTCTTGTACCACGGATCAGCGAAATCTACCTGCTTCATGCGTTCTGGAGTGATCGTCAGGTTGGCCGAAGCGATATCCCCTCGACCTTCAAGCAGCGCCGGGATGAATTGGTCCCGGGGTACAGGGACGAATACGACGTCGACACGAATATGCTTTTTCTTAAGCTTTTTATTTAGGTCATTCTCGAATATCTTGCCGAATTCGTAAGTGAGTCCGCCCTGTGTTCCCTTGTCAACAAAATAATGGGTCTTTGAGTAGGCCACAAGGACTCGGATGAGACGCCGTTGGATCATCCCATCGAGGTCCCCGGCAAATTTCTGCTGGGTGTAGTCAGGCAGAGCATATGGTTCCTTGCTAGGCTGGGAGGCCGACTTCTTAGGCACCCGACCAAAAGCATGAACAACGAGAAGAATACTGAATATAAGGACTAAAGCAGCTATCGGTCGTCTCATCTGCGTCCTCCTCGCATATTTCCCTGACGTCTATCTGCCCTTAATCCAGCTATCATCGAAAGCGAAAAAGTCATATCAGTGCGCACGTAAGTCTTCATATATTTAACGTTCTCTTTTCCTAACCCCGTCCAGCGAAATTATCTAAATTTCGGGTCTGTTCTATTCAAGGTCATTCAGTGCATATTATCCGTATAATCCAAGGCAACCTTTAGCCCACGAGGCCCAAAGGGGATTCATCATGTATATAGTCGGGCACATATCACGCTCTTCGATATCGTTATATACCGGGCAGTTAGTGTTAAAAGTCATTCCCCTTTTGCCCTGCTTTTTAAAGCGATGCTGTCTGTCATTTCTTGTTCCCCTCCCAGACCGGATTCAACAGTTTCTCTTTTTTATCGTCAGATGTAGTTCCGTTCCGTTACTCCACCAGATCGATCGGAACAATATGTATCAGGAATGAATCAGCCTAGTTCTCGACATCCAATTCTATCATGTTAATCAGGAAAAGATAAGATCCTTATTGGGAAAGAGGTTGATCATCCTTGTTAGCATGCTGCTGTAGTACCACAAAATAGCTATCCGGATATTTAGATGATGTTTTACAGCAGTGGTGAATTGTTCCGTGTAAAGTAAAATTTTGCGAAATACAAGCGGTGATTTGAATAGTTACAGAAAGAGCGTATAATGAAAAAAGTCGGTAAAAGGAATAAATTGTGGTACTCAGCTATCCAAAACTGATTGAGACAATGAATCCCAACTTGAAGGTCTCTGGAGCTGTATGACAGTCAGGGATTTCGCTCGCGCACATCGCTTCTCCTTCCTGATTATCACTGCAACGTTTGCCATGGCTGTGCTATGGACGGCGGTCGTAATTCTGCGGCCATTGCCACCGCGTTCTGTGACCATGGTAACCGGACCGGAGGGTGGCGCATATTATGACTTCGGGATACGGTACCGCGAGATTCTCGCACGTGAGGGGATCGATCTTCATCTGCAGCCGACCGCGGGGGCACTGGACAATCTGAAAATGCTGAGCGACCCTCGCTATGGGGTGAGCATTGGCTTCTTGCAGGGAGGTACTGCCAACGAGAAGGACTATCCTGCCTTGGAGTCTCTCGGCACGGTTGCCTACGAGCCCCTCTGGTTTTTCTATAGAAGTGAATTTCATGGGAAGGGGCTCGAAAGCCTCCGCGGAAAGAGAATATCCATCGGTCCTGAGGGCAGCGGCGCGCGGGCCCTGACGCTCGAACTTCTTGCTCGCAACGGCATCGATGAGAACTTCGCGGAATTACTTGCTCTCTCCCCCCGGGCCGCCGGCGAGAAGCTGGTAAGAGGCGAGATCGAAGCGGCGCTCATGCTGACCTCCTGGGATTCTTCGGTGGTGCGCCAGCTGCTTGCCAACAGCAACGTCGAGCTTGCAAGCTTTCCTCGTGCTGATGCTTACGTTGCTCTTTATCCGTTCTTGAATAAAGTAATTGTACCGGCGGGCGTGGGTGATATGGCGAAGAACCGGCCGCCCAACGATGCGGTACTTTTTGCCCCGAAGGCAAGTCTCGCGGTGCGCAATGACCTTCATCCGGCAATCCAGTACCTCCTGCTCGACGCTGCAGTGCAGATCCACTCTGGACCGGGAATATTCCGGAAGTCCGGTCAGTTCCCGGCGGCAGAATCGATTGACCTTCCGCTGAGCGAGGAAGCGCGCCAGTTTTATAAGACAGGACGGCCCTTCCTCCAGCGCTATCTCCCGTTTTGGTTGGCAGTGTTCTTAGGGCGATTGTTGCTCTGGCTAATACCGCTGATCGGGATTGTAATTCCCCTGATGCGATTTGTGCCGGCCCTGTACGGGTGGCAAGTGCGGCGGAAAATTTACCGTTTATACGGCGAGTTGCGCTTCATCGAACATGCACTGGATGAGAGAAACCAAGGGCAGGGCGTGAGCGATCTTGTTGAGCAGCTAAACCGACTGGAGGAAAGAGCTGATGATCTCTACGTGCCGGTGCTTTATGCTGAGATGCTGTATATTCTGAGAGTCCAGATTACACTTGTGCGGGGAAGGCTGGAGCGGCCAGGGATGTAGCCGAAAACTCTCACTGGCAAACGCTCGCCGTAAATGGTTGGGTTAAGGCACGAAACTGGTATCTGGAAGAAGCTCTTACGGACACTGTTTTCCTGCAAGCAATATGGTATAAGAGGGACCAAATCCGTTAGCAGAACATTTCCGTGAACCTAAGATACATTTCCAGGGTAAATAGGTAGTTCCTCCAATTACCCTTACCCCTGTCCTTTGATATCCTAAAATCAAGAAAAGAACAAAAAAGGAGGAAAAGACCATGTTACAGATCAGGCACATAGGCGGAGACAGGGCAGGAAAGGGCAGCTACTGGAACTTTTCAACAGGCGACCGGGTGACGATGGAGGCCGAGGGCATTCTTCCGGGAAACGATGAGACCCTGTAC
>QKDO01000077.1 GCA_003252075.1 Nitrospirota bacterium | reverse complement strand
AAAATACGGGTTTATCGAGAGAGCAATCTGATACTGCTCCATAGCCCTGTCAGTCCATCCCTTCGCGGCATAGGCAAGTCCCAAATTGTTATGCCCCTCGACAGAATTGGGCTGTATCCGCAGTGCCTTCATGTAGTGGTCAATGGCTTCATCTATCCTTCCCCGGGCGGCGTAGGCTATTCCAAGATTAATGTGTGCATCTTCGTAATCCGGTTTTAATTGCAACGCCATGAGATAACATTCTATTGCCTCCTCTACCTGTCCTCTTTCGTATAAGGCGTAACCGAGGTATTCGCGGGCGACAGCGCTTTCGGGAGATTTCCTCACCGTATCAGTCCAGAGGCTGAACTCGTCTTTCCACACCGAGTTTCTGCCCACCGTTGCCACTCCAAAGACTGCCAGCAGAGCAATGACCGCGCCGGTTACGACAATTCTATTGGGTATCATAGAATATGCCCTGCTACAAAGCAAAGCCATAACTATCACGAACCCAACAGACGGCAGATATAAATATCGTTCGGCGAAAGCAACATCCCCGAGAGCCGGTATGTAAAGAGCCGGGAGGAGGGGAATGACAAACAGCATTATCCCCAGGATAAGGATGTCTTTTTTACTCAACAGAGCCAGCGATAGCAAGACCGCGGTAAGGATAAGGGGAAGGAATGCCTTCGGGTCAGATAAGGAGTTAACGGGATGAAAGACATAAAGAGCGCTCAGATCCAGGGGAAAGAAAAGTTTCCGTATATATTCGATAAAAAGGGGGAAGGTGTTGATAACATACTGATAATTAGTCATTTCAATGAATTTCTTGGACGGAGCAAAGCCTCCAAGAGCATTAAGCCGCATAACAAAATACATGCCGGCAATGAGGAAATAAGGAGCATACATCTTTACGGCACGGCCCGTCACAATTTTCTGCTTTCGTATCACATGATCGTAGACGATCAAAACAAGTGGCAGCGTAAGCGCAGGTTCCTTGGAGAGAGCGGCCAGGAGAAAAGACACGAGAGAGAGAGCATACACCCTATTCATTTTTCCTTCCGCACGCATATATAAATAAAATGACAGTAAAAAGAAAAAAGCAGAAGAAAGATCCATCACTCCCGATATCCACGCCACGGCCTCCGTGTGAATGGGGTGAACCGCGAACAGAAGGGCGGCGAAAAAGGGCGGCGATAGCATACCTCCTGGTCTTTTCTTCAACAAAGGGGAGATGGGCGGGGTAGCCGCTGAAAATGGTTGTGAGGAAAGGTCCGAGGGATGACGCTCATCAAAGAGTCGGGAAACGATCAAGAAAACAAGAATTGAGACGCCGGAATGGAACAGGACGTTCACAAGATGAAAACCCCATGGGTGAAGCCCGAAAACCTGATATGCGAGAAGGTAGATGACATGGACAAAGGGCCTATAGTAACTTGTCTGATAGATATTGTCGAAGCCTGCCACATGACTTGTGAACATTGCCGGTATGTACGTAATATCCTTAATCCAACGGTTTCCCACAATATTTTGCGCATCGTCGAAAACGAATCCGTTGAAGAGGGTGTTGAAATAGACAGCAAGAGAAGCGATAAGAACACAGGAAATGAGAAGCGTCTGTCCGTTCTCACTTCGCTTCACTGGTCTTCCCCACCGCTATTATTCTCCGCGATAAGTGTCTTTACCCTGGCGAGCATCGGGCCGGCCGGAGGATAGGCCATTCCTCTGCCTTTCGCAGCAGCCACCTCCTTGCGGTACGCAGCTTCGATGCTGCTCATGACACGTTGCCCGAGCTCTTTAACTGCTGAATCTGCGTCATCACCCGATACATAAATTTGCCCATAAATCTCCCGCTTTTTGTTGTCGACGAACATGACCGCAGCCCTTACGTCGCTGACACGCACAATCACGGCAGAAATCACAAGCGCCATCTTTCTCCCTTCCCGGTCGAGAAGCACGAGGGGAGAATTCCGGAGCAATTGCGGGCGCCTTGATACTCCTGCCAGATATTCCGTCTTGAGGAATCTGCCCGGCGCATACCATGGATAATTCCTCTCCAGCGCTGCCAGGGAGGAATGAAATTCCGGTGTTTCTGCACCTCCGCCAAGAAAGAGGGCATGGCCGCGGTCGGCAATCACTGCCGCTTCCCCGTTGACTTTCCACCTCATCACCTGCTCCTGGCGGGCCGCGCCGTCGGACGCCGGCACGAGATAGGGGACGATGTTCTCTCTGTATGAGGCCAGGGCGTCAATATTGGCCCCCATGACGTTCTTCCCGACCGAGGCCGGTGCCGAGAATTCCAGGTAGAGATTGTCGTCCGTATTGATGATGCCGTCTTTGCCAAAGGCCTTCATGCCCTCCGTCCCTATCACGAAATAGCTGAGGAAGTCCTCGGCAGAGCCCATCATCACCTGCTGCAGGTCCTTCCTGACGGCTGGGAAGGAGATGCGCCTTTCGAGGGCCGCTTCATCGATTATGATCGGCGAGTTGCTGCCGATGATCTCGGCATCGTATTGGGTCAGCCAAGTCATCGTATATTTGAAATGCAGGGAGAATGTTCTCACAACGGACTTGAGGTCGGCGACGCTCAGCTCGTAGATCGGCAGCCACTGGCACATGATCCCTCCGGGGCGCAGGTGCTCCGAGGCTATCCTGAAATACTCAGACGTATAGAGATACCCCGACCCCTGCGTCCAGGGGTGGATGGGGTCTGCGGTGATGACATCGTATGTATTCTTCGTTGTCATAAGAAAATTCCGGCCATCATTGAAAACGATCTTCAGCCGTGGATTGTCGACAACCTCGTGGTTATATCGGCCGAAGGTCCGTGCGGCGGTGAGCACCTTGGGCTCTATCTCGGCCAGGGTCAGATCCTCGATTTCCGGATGCACCGAAGTCGCGCCGAGCGTCATCCCTGTCCCGAGCCCGACGACGAGTACTTTTTTGGGATTCTTATGAAGAAGCATCGGGAGATGACCGAGGGTGTACTGGCATTGACGGTCCCTCAGGGCAGCCGAGGCCACCACCTTCCCGTTGACCAGTACCGCCTGATTCCCCCCCTTGACCTTTATGGCGCTGATCGTCGAGTCAATGCCCTCATAGTAGAAGAGAACGTCGGTATTTTCGCGTGCATCCCGGATCTTTTCAGGCGTATCAAATGCTTCCGGCTGGTTATTACGAAAGATGGCGAAATATTCCGTGTCCCAGACCTTCAGTCTTTCCTGGTTTACGGCGAGAAAGACGACAGAGGCTGCAGCTAGTCCGCCGACCGCCGCATTGATCAGCCTGCTGTTCAGGAGACTGAGCATAACGAGCGCGCCAAACCCGATATTGATGACCGTCAAAATCTGCAAGGACCGTTCGAGGCCAAAAAGATAAATCATGACGAAGCCGCTGATGGCAGAGCCGCATATGGCGCCAACGGTGTTATAGGAAAGCATCCGCCCGACAGCCGATCCGATCTTCTTGCGGTAAGCCACCGCAACTTCGCCCGCAAGGGGGAATGCGACCCCCATGAAAAACGCAGGGAGGATCATATAGGAGAAGGCAAGGGTCATATTGGCCCACTGGCGCGCTACAAATGAGTCGTATCCCCGCGACATGAAAAAGCTGTAAATCTCGATGGAATGCACCGGTAGATCGCGGAGATGGATGGTTACAAGAAGTGCGGCCGCCCCTATGATGATCTGCACCATACCGAATCCGAGGATGCGGGACCATGCGCTCATCGTCATTGCCTGTAACGCTCTGTACAGTAATCCGTATGCAGCACTGCCGAGAGCAATCCCGGTCAGAAATGCGACAAGCATTATGGTGAAACCGTAAACGCTTGTTCCGACCGTCAGGGTGAGAATCCGCGTCCAGAGTATCTCATAGCCGAGCGCACAGAACCCGCTGACGGCTATTCCCCACAGCACCAGGCGAGCAGAAAAAACGTGCGCGGGTTCTGCCCTTTCCTCCGTCAGGGTTTTCTTTTCTTTGGATAATCTTTCACCAACATCTTTGGCCTCCGGTGGCATGCCCCCTGTCACATCAGGAACGAGCCTCGAGAGCATGACAGCCACCACGCCAACAACAATATTCGTCGCTATTGCAACACGGAGTGTCGAGCTCACCGAATAGGTCGGCAGCAGGAAAAATCCTGAGACTGCCGCTCCTGAAACCGCCCCTAAGGTGTTAAGGCCGTAAAGCAAGGATAAGTGTGCACTCACCGTCTCGGGTCTTGAAGAGACAAACCTCGTCAAAACAGGAAGCGTTCCTCCCATGAGCGCCGTCGGAATAATCAACGCCAGACACGTGAAAACAACCCGGATGAAAGAAAGGTAGAGTCTCGCGCTATCTCTCCCCTGTGCAAGGAATATGTAAATAGAGGGGAATATCTTCATGAGCACGATGAACAGCACCGCAGAAAGGGCGATCCCGAGCTCAAGACACCCATAAAGCCTGAGGGGATTTTTTGCCGTGTCGACGTGTCTGCCTATAACATAACTCCCAAGGGCCAGGCCGCCCATGAACACCGAGAGGACAGTTGTCACCGCGAGATGGGTGCCGCCGAAGATGAGGCTGAGGGAACGAACCCATGCCACCTCATACATCAAGGCGGCAGAACCGGACAGAAAGAATATCAGATAAATCAGACCCAGATAGAGTGGCTGCACCTTTTCATCCTGTTGTCGAATATACTTTCCGTTATTATTACAAAAATACTCCTGTAAATGGAAATAAGCCGGAACATTTCTGTTATCGCCGACGACGCAGTGGATACGCCCACCTGATATTTCGCCCTTTGATAAGGGTTGACGGCATCGACCACATTTTTTGCAATATCCGTTCCATCGACTCTGCAAAATAGAACGCTTTGCAATGAGGAAGCGGCGCCGCATGCTGCCGCTGAATGCGCCTGCGTCTCTGTGAAATGACCAGGCTGCTGTGGTGGTTTTCCCAAGCAGGTTGATCCTTTGCAGCCATGTCAGCACCGAGGGTATGACCCGGCCTATACCAGGAGCTAACAGCATTGCCTGCCCTGCCTTCCGTTGTGACACGTCTCCGACGCTTTACGCATCACAGAAATCTGTGATAGGCTAAGAAGAGGTTGCATGGAAAGGTCAATGAAACGTATTGCGGGGTCAATAAGTTGTTTTCTCGTGATTGTCAGCCTGCTGGGTCTGTCGATTGCTGAAGCCGAAAATGCGCAGTGGATATACCTCTCCGGTGGCACGGAATATGAGGGGTTCTCGTATAGCCCGCAGAGTATCATGCAGGTTGCACCGGAGGTCTTCAGTGTCTGGACAAAGGTTACGCGTGCCGATGAGTCCCATGGCAAAGTCCTCAAAGAAATCGACTGCACCAACAAAATCGTCCGGGACGTTCAGATGATAATCGAGAGACGAAACACGGTAGTGTCTGATCACCACCTTCGTGAAGCGTGGCGCGAGGTCGTCAGCGGCACCCCTGTCGGCGAGCTTTTTTCTGTCGTATGTCGAACGAAGGCTCCTGAGGGCTTCCCGAAATGGGATCGCGAGGACAGGTAATTTTCACTCACCCTTCGTCCTGAGACGCAGGGTGAGGATCCCCCGCTGCGAAAGCCTTTATCGGCCAAAGCAGTGCGAATTTTAACGGAGCAGTGCCCGTATGCGCAGAAGGTCAATAAACATCCTGTAGGAGTCTCGCAGAACGTCTACCCTGGACTGGGGAGAGTTCATCCACCTGACCGGAACCTCTTTTATCTGGCAGCCCATTTTCTTCGCTCTCAGGAGCGCCTCGACATCGAAGGCGAACCTTTCTGTTTTCAGGGCTTTAAAGATCTCTTTCGCCGGGCCGGACCGGAACATCTTAAACCCGCACTGGGTGTCGTGAAAGCCTCCCAGGACAATGACCCTCACGAGGGCGTTGAAAATCTTACCCATGGACTGCCGGTACCAGGGCTGTTTTCGAATGATATCCGACTCCCTCAGCGCACGTGAACCGATCACAACCTCGTACCCCTGTCCGATCCAAGGAAGAAATTTCTCGACCTCTTCTATGGGCGTCGACAGGTCGGCATCGGATATCAGGATAAGCTCCTGTGTCGCGCTGAGCACCCCGCGCCTGACAGAAAAGCCTTTCCCCCTGTTCACGTCGTTACGGAGCAGCCGTATGCCCGTAAGCCTCTCCGCTTCTCTTAGAACGACATCTGCCGTGCCGTCCGAGCTGCCGTCATCCACGATAATGATCTCGCCGTTATCGGCATGCTCTTTCAGATACTCGTCTATTCTCCGGAGGGTGGGGAGTATACGCTCCTTCTCATTGAAGGCCGGTATGACGACAGTGATTGAGTTGACGCGTGGCAGAGACAATTTGGTCATCGGAAAGGACCCCTTTCTTATTGCGCGCTTTTTCCCCTGCGCATTCCTGAACCCGGAATATGCAGACCATCCCTAATAGGCGTACTGTTCGAGCTTCTGGAGCACATCAATATGGAGACGCTCCGTCGGAATGATACGGAACTCAACGACAGCGTCTTCTTTTTTCAGGGATCCCGATGCAGGGATGGCGGTTGCCGTGAAGAACTTTGTGTACTCATTCTCAAGTCGCGGCTCGGCCGAGAAGATAGAGTTCAGAATAAGGGCGGCCCTGTCCTGCGCCTGAAACCTCATCTGCCTGTTGACGATCAGGTCTTTACTGAGGGGAAATCTCTCCGTAATCAGTATGAGACTGATGTTTTCTCTTATCTCCGGTTTATTCAGGGCAGCGGAAAAGAAGCGGCTGAGCTTCTTCAAGGCCGCAGGTCCGGTATTTCCTCCTTCCGCGTGGGAGCGCTCGAATATAAGAGATTCATCGACGACGATCGTGCTGGCCCTGAACTTGATGCCTTTCATCTCTTTTGGACTGAACTCTGCCGCAAGCAGTTCCCTGATGTTCTGGTTAAATTTCATCCTCGGTTCCGAGATGGCGAGGGCAGGCTCAAGAAAGCGCTGGATCTTCACCGCCCGGTAGTAGATGATGGTGCTCAGCAGGAGCAGCCCGATCAGGGTCAGGCTGAAGAGGGGGCCGAGAGGAGGGATGAATTTACGTGCCCTGTCCGACATTATACCTGCAGCGTCTCCCCGAGCAATTCCAGGTCCTTTGCTGCACTCACGAAGTCTTGTTCTGAAATGGCCGTTGGCTCATGAATCGCCTTGTGCCGTAATCGCGCGAGCCGTTGGAAAATCCCCTTGCGGTATTGGCTGAAGCCGCGGTTCTCCTCGAGCATCTTGAGACAGTCGGCAAGGGAGGGGTATGAGCAGCCGATGAAGGCTGCAGTATACTCTTTGAGGCGACTTTCGATGTAGTGGCCCAGCAGGAGAGAGGCAACGATCGTCTCACCTTTCCGGAAATACTCATTTGCCTTCTCGACAGAAAGACCACCCTGAAAGATAGCGATGTTCTCTCCTGCTTCGGGGTCATCGGGAATCAGGTTCTGTATCTTCTGATATATCTCGATGCACCTGTCGATCATGCCTTTTTCGAGGTAGGATTCTGCCAGGAGAAAGAGATCGCGCACCTTCTCTGCGCCTTCCCTCTGAGAGACAGCAAAGGAATAGGCACTCCGGAAGGCCTCTGTCTTGTCATCCTTCTTGTCAAGCACGTCGAAATGGCGCGACCAACGCTTGTTTTTCAGCACGTTATCCTTGGTGAAGCGGAACAGCTGGCCTGAGACCTCGCTCTTGTTCAGCTTGCCGCTTATGATGATGATGCTGAGCGTAGGCCAGGTCTCGAATATTTCGGGCAGGGCATCAATCCCTTCGTTAATGCGGTCGAACTCTATGTCAAGCGTCATCAGATCGAATATCTGTGTCATCAGAAGCTGTTTTGCCTGCCTCACGCTTACCGCCTCGGCGAATCTGATATCAGGCTCCAGCGGACCGAGGGCCCGATGGATTTCGAGTTTCAGGAGCTCCCGGTCTTCATAATCATCGTCGGCGATGAGCACTTTAAACATTGATCACCTCTTCCACAAGAGGGAGCTTGATAATGATCTCGGTGCCGACACCGGGAGCGGTATATTCCTTGCCTACCCGTATTTTCCCGGCATGGAGCCCGATCACGTATTTCGCGAAATAGAGGCCCTGACCCCAGCCCTTATCCGTACCTTTGCCCCGGTAAAAACACTGGTCCGCCTCCCTTTCATCCATGCCGATCCCCTCATCACGAAAGGAAAGCGACACGTACCGGCGATGATGGTCGGCATCCTCAGAACAGGAGATGAAGATGCGGGATCGAAGCTGCTCCGGCTTCTTGTATTTGACAGAGTTATCGAACAGGTTTTCGAAAACGGTCTTGAGCAGAGGTTCGGACGCTATGATGGCCGGCATAGACGCCTCGCCCTGAAAGGAGAATTCGGCTACATCGCTGTACTGCGCAGCAAGGGACGTGAGCATCTTGCGGAGATCCACCAGAACAAAATCGATCAGGCTGGCTTCCCGCTCATCGGAAATCTTTTTAAAGATATCAATATCGGCAAAGAGCTTGTCCAGGTTCTCATCAAGGCGTACTCTGATATCGGCGGCAAGATCAGACGCCAGGTCAATGCGGCGTTTTATCCGTCCGAGATTGTTTTTGAATTCATGGCCGATGGTAGCGGATATGTACCGGATGAACTCGTTGCGCCGCGCGATCTCCTGGTTCTTGAGAAGCAGCAGATCATTCTCGCGCGCTTTTCGCTGCTTTTGCTGATAAATCAAGGTCAGATAAACGCAAAGGACTGCAAAGGTGCTGCTCATACCAAAAAAGGAATAATTCGCTGTCCTCTTGGAGGCGACAAGCTGGCGCTGCATGAGAGCGAGACGCTCTTCAGCCGTAGCTTCGTCGGTTTCGGGTTCCCTCCAGGGCATCAGCACAGGCTTCAACCGGTCAAAGGGTTCGATGAACCGGTCAAGATAGACCATTCCCAGCACAAACCATATGACGCTCATCGCCGAAAGCATGAAAAAATAGCGAATTACACGGAATGCAACCGACGTCGGTCCTGACATGTAGTAGTTTAACTCCTCATCGGGGGAATAAGTCCTCTACAACTAGTATTCTTCATAAACGACCACGGGCCCTATCAATAGCTTTCTTGGAGGCCAACTCCTGACCGTGCCATGCACTGCTGTCCTCCCATAATATCCTCTGTTCTTCGGTTACCTGCTTCCCCCAAATACAGATAGCCCCCAAAATGATTAGTCAACAGCGACAACTCCCTTGCCAGGCTCGGCCCGTCATTCCCAACCCGCTTTTTCCTGGCTGAAAAGGCATATTTCCGGCAACCGGGCCCTGGTCTACCATGGAAAAGTTCATCTAAACAGGTCCTATCTGTACACCGCAACAGCACGTCCTTTGTGCCGGAAGAGTCAAGGACTGTGTGGGTCCCCCGCATATCCGGCAAAGCTGCTTAGGACGCAATCCCCGCCTTCTTGAGCTGGTATCTGAGCACGTCATAGGTTATTCCCAGCAGCTTTGCGGCGGCCACTCTGTTGTTCTGCGTTTTGTCTAGGGCCTGCCTGATCAGGTCCATCTCAAGCTCATCAAGAGAGATGCCTTCATCCGGCAGGATGAATGTTGTTTTGCCGGCGGCGGGCGATATCGGCAAGTTGGCGGTGATCTCCCGCGGCAGTTGCTCCGGCATCAATGCCTCGCTGGTTTCGAGGACCACGATCCTTTCAATAACATTTTTCAGTTCACGCACATTCCCAGGCCAGCCATACTTTTCCAGGAGCTTGCCGGCCTCCGGAGATATCGCACGCAGCGTTTTGTTCCGGTACCGTTCCGCAAAAAAAGCGAGATAGTAGTCGGCAATGGGAAGAATATCCTCACGCCTCTCCCGGAGGGGAGGGATATGGAGGGGGAAGATGTTCAGGCGGTAGAAAAGGTCTTTTCTGAATTCCCCCTTTTCAGCCGCTTCCGGGATGTTCCTGTTCGTCGTCGCAATGACGGTTATGTCAACCCCTATTTCCTGCTGCCCGCCAATCCTTCGTATTGTCCTTTCTTCAAGCACCCTTAGCAGTTTGCTCTGAAGGTCGAGCCTCATCTCCCCGATCTCGTCGAGCAGTATGGTGCCGCGATTTGCAAGTTCGAATATCCCTTTCTTTTCTGCCTTGGCATCGGTAAAAGCCCCTTTTTCATGTCCGAAAAGCTCGCTTTCCAGCAAGGTATCAGGCATGGCGCTGCAGTTGACCGCAATGAAGGGGGTGTATCCTGCCTTGTTATCAGCATTCATGGCACGATGCAGACATCGCGCAACCAGTTCCTTACCGGTACCGCTTTCGCCGGTTATCAGAATGCTCGGCACACGCTTCCGGGATATCTTTTCCATCTCTGCCCGCAGCTCCTGCATTGCCGCCGAGTTGCCAATTATGTTCTTCTCGAAATTCTCGTCATAGAGTTTTCTGAGATACGTGACCTCGTCCTTGAGCCTGGCCCGCTCCAACACGTTGGCAACGACGATCTTCACTTCCTCGATATTGAAGGGCTTGGTGAGATAATCGGCTGCGCCGAGCTTCATGCAGGTCACCGCAGTCTCGGCAGACTCATCAGAGGTCACCATGATCACCTGAATTCCGGTATTGCGTTCCTTGATCTTTTTGAGGATATCGATGCCGTTCGTTCCGGGCAGCCGTATGTCCAGCAGCACGACATCGGGTGCGTAGGCCATGATGGTATTGACGATATCCCCGAACTCTGCGCTTTCGCTGAAGACGTCGTAATTCTCCTTCTTCAGCGTCCGGGAGAGCATTGTAACAATAAGGGCATCGTCGTCTATGAGGGCTATCTTTTCTTTCTTTTTCATATCTCGTGAATTTTCTCCGCCTGTCCGGCAGGAAACGTAAGCCGGAAGACCGCTCCCGCACCTTCGTTGTCCTGCACCTGAATCTTCCCGCCATGCTGCTCGATGAGCCGCTTCGCGATCGACAGCCCCATGCCGTCACCTTTCGGCTTGGTAGTGAAAAAAGGATCGAATATCATCTTTTTTACTTCATTGCTGACACCCGATCCGGTATCAGCAATATACACATCAACGGTGTTGGTTTCAGGCCGATATACGGTTCTTGCCGTCACCAGTCCTCCATTTCCCATGGCCTCGACAGCATTGTCAAGAAGGATCTCAAAGACCTGCCGGACCTGATCGGGATCGGCCATGACCTTCGGAAGGTGGGCATCAAGGTCCCGGACGATCATGACTGCACCTGCAGCGTTCTTGCCGCCGTTCATACCCTCTGATATCTCACGCAAGGTCCTTTCCAATATAACATTAAGGTTGATCAGGGATAAATGGGGCGTTGACGGCCGTGTAAAGTCAAGCAGACTTTTCGTGATCATCTCGATACGTCGTACTTCCTTCGTCACATCCTCCAGCACTTTGCGGTCTTCGGGAGAGAGTGAGGCCTCTTCGAGAAGGACTTCTACCGCGATCTTAATGCCGCCGAGAGAGTTTTTCAGCTCATGGGAGAGTCCCGCTGCAAGTTCGCCACCCACCTTAAACTGCTCGGCCTTTCTCCGGTTATTCTCGGCCTTCTTCCGCTCGGTGATATCCCGGTAGATTTTGAGGATAAAGGTTCGCTTCCCAAACACAATCGATCCCGCACTCACCTCTGCCGGAAAGGTCGTCCCGTCCTTACGGCGATGGACCGTCTCGGTCTTGACCCATTCACCCTTCATCATCCGGTCAACCAGGGCTGCAACCTGATCCGGGGTTTCGGGCTGGCCGAAGTCAGTGATCTTCATGGACCGTAGTTCTTCCGGGGTATAGCCGTGCATATCCGCAGCTGCCTGGTTCGCATCCACGATCCGGAGCAGGGAATCCTCTTCGGTAGAAAGGATGAAGATGGCATCACCCGCCAGTTCGAACAGTGTCCGGTAGCGCATTTCGCTCTGCTCAATCTTTTCCCGAGACTGCATAAGCGTCGTTGTCATGTCATTGAACGATGCTGCCACTTCACCGAATTCATCCTTCAGTGCGCTGATCCGGTATGACAGATCCCCCTCCTTCAGCCTTCGCGTGGCCTGCAGAATGGCTTGCAGAGGATTGGTAACTCCCTTGACAATCAGGTATCCAAGTCCTACCGCAAGGAACGGGATCAGGGCTGCGACGACGTAAAGAAAGAGCTTGGTCTTTCTGATCTGAACAAGCGCCAGAGCGGTCATCTGCTGCAGTTTTACCTCGGTAGAACTGATGATGGCGTTCACCTTTTCGGTCAGCTCCTCGCCTACTCTGAAAGCGCTCTCCTCTTCCGCCGCCAGCCTGGCGGCATTCGCACGTACGGTGATAACCCGGCTTAAGTTGCCTTGATATATATGCAGGTTCTCTCTGAGGTCGATGAGCTGATCCATGGCTGTCTTGGAATGATGACAGCGAAAGCATTCATCGAGTTTTTCTGCCACTGCCATGGAGTCCTCTACCATGGTATCAATGCTGCGTGCATAGCGGGTGCCTTTCAGCTTCAGGTCTCCCTGGACCCTGCGGATCTTCCTGATGAGATGTTCCCGGAAGAGCTCTACCTGGTGAAGCGTGATAAGCTTATGCAGCTCGGCTATGCTTTGGTCGATGCTGGTGATAATAAGCACGCTTGACAGGAGAGCCATGAAGCAGAAGGCAGTGAAGATTATGATTATTTTTCTCTTCATTATTATTCGTTCCTGTAATCGTACGTCAGGAGATTGATGCCTGCCTCCTTCGAAAATCTTACCACCGGCTCATAGTCCTTGTCTGTCGTCTCGATGAATCTACTCGCCCCGAAACGCACCAATATCTCCCTGCCTTCAGGATCGTTATGCATCGTAAGCAGAACCTGTTTGATGCCCTTTTTGGTATCATCGCTGAGACCCTTGCGCAATGCCAGGCCATTCTCGGGAACTGCGGGGAATGTTTCGAGGATCTGCAGTTCCTTGGCAATGTCCGCATTCTCCCTGGCCAGCCGTTCGAATATCGAGTCCTTTGCCACGCCGATATCCGCTTTTCTGGTGAATACATCCCTGATGGCATCCATATGGGTACCGGCAAAATAGGTTTCCCGGAAATAGGACCGGTAATCCTGCACACCGTTCTTTTTGAAATAGTAAAGGGCGGTGAGGAATCCAGCGGTCGTCGCCTTATCGACAAATACGAATCGTTTCTTTGCCATGCCCTTTATATCCCTGATGCCGCTGTCCTTCCTGACAAAAAGGAGCCCCTGATAGGTAGAGACGCCATCACGGTTTTCCGGCCGTGCGATCACCTCTATCCCCAGTTTCGCATGTGCCAGGGTATAGGTAAAGCTGCCGAAGATGGCACCGTCCAAACCCGATGACACAAAATTGTCGATAATGTTTCCATAGCGCGAAAGGACTTTCAGCCGTATCCTGATGCCGGTCTTCGCAGTAATGTAGTCTGCCAGCGGGGTGTAGCGGGCGATCTGCTCGAAGATCTGCTGTTCGGGAATGAGGCCTATCAGGATCTCGGTTTCCGGTGCGGACTTGATGACCGCTACGGGAGGCGCGGCCTCTGGGAGGGGGCAGATGCAGAAGAGGACGAAGAGCAAGAGGCACAAAGCTACCAGACCTTTACACATAGTATATTTTAGACCTCCGGAACCCTTTATGCAAGCGCATCGGCGGCAAAGATTCCCTGTGGGATGAGACGCTGCCGTGTCACTTGCCAAAGGGACAGAGAGGATATTGACATGCATCGCAGTGCAGGCAGAGTCCGCCGTGGCCGAGTTCTGCTATCTCCTCCCGGGTGATCCTGTCGCCTGCAAGAACGCGCGGCAGCAGGAGGTCAAAGACCGTTGTCCTGCTGTATATGCCGCACGCAGGTATGCCGAGAATCGGGATGACGGCTTCCGGGGTTTGACCTTTTCCCTGACGTGGCCGCCCGGCCCCTCCATTCTTCGGCCCTTTTTCAAGATACGCTATCAGGAACATCGAACCCGGCAGCACCGGAGATCCATAGACAATATCATGAATGCCCAGATCTCTGATCGCAAAGCGGGTTACATCATCAGGGTCTACAGACAAACCGCCGGTAGTAATAAGCAGATCGCACCCGGCTTCAATCAGCTCCCGGAGCCTTGCTGCTATGGAGAATGCATCATCAGGGGCAAAAGAGATGCCGCCGATCTCGCCTCCGTATTCCGCTATCTTGCGCTGGATGACCGGGGCAAAGGCATCTTCGATCCTGCCGTAGTAGACCTCATTGCCCGTTATCACAACCCCGGCCTTTGGTTTCCGTATCTCTCTGATCTCAACCACCCGTTGTGGTTCGCCATTCGCCCTTTGCCCTTTCAGGGCTATCTCAGCCGCCCTTGCAATGATGCTCTTTTTGACGACGAGCGGTATCGCCCTGGTTCCGGCGACGATCTGTCCCTCCCGCACAACCGTATTATCATGGAGGGTTGCACAGATCACATCGCCGAGCAGGTTGAACTCGCGGAGCGCCTCCCTGTTAATCTTGAGGAGCCCTGTCCTGTCGGCAAGAAGGTTTATCTTGCCCTCCCTCGGCTCCCCGCCCGGCCTCACCCCTTCTCCCCTGAGCGCATGGGCGAGCACATGGGCAGCCTCATCCTCATGCATCTCGTCACCGGCTATATCGAGCACGAAGAGATTTTCCTTCCCGAGCCTCCGGAGATGACAGATGTCTTCCTGCCTGATGACATATCCCTTCCTGAATGCGCGACCCTTGAATGTCCCGGGAGTTATCTCGGTAATATCATGGGCAAGGATCGTGCCTACCGCATCATTGACCGGAATCGTCTTTCCGTTCCTCCTTCCGCTCTTTTCATGCAGGTCACACATGGCTCCCCCTTCTATCGGCCGTTCCGCTGAAATATCCTACGAAATTTTTCGTTGACAACACGTTCCATATCCTGCTCCAGTTCTCCGTACTGTCGCAGGAACATCTTCGCCTCGGCTGTCAGTGAAGCACCCCCGCCATTCCGCCCGCCGGCCTGGCGTTCGATGAGCCGTATGCCGAGCCGTTCCTCCATGACCGCAATGTAGCTCCATGCCTTGCGGTACGAGATGTTGATCTCCTTCGCAGCCTGGTTAATGGACCCGTACGTGCCGATCGCTTCCAGCAGTATCCTCCTGCCTTTGCCGAAGACCGGCTCGCCTCCCGCCTCAATCCAGAGTTTTGACCTGACCGCAAGACCGTTATGCTTATTCTGCATAACGGTCCCCGTCAAGAATACGGTAATAGCCTCCCAAAGCGCACGGCCGACAGAGAAGGTCTCCATCAATCTTCTGCTCTCTCCTGTCCTGCACGTATTCCCCGCACCGGGCACATGGGACCCGGCTGAGCGGTCTTCCGGGCATATCTTCAGGTCTGACCACAACATGAACATCTGCTGCGGAAAAAAGTTCTGCATCCGGCATGATCTTGTATGCCTCAACCTGGGCAGCATAGGGGTCCGTAACTGCCGGGAAACATTCCCGCGCGATATTACGCGCTTCTTCGCGGGCCACGATCCTGACAGCCCTTCCCGTCCTGAGGTTCAGGAACGTGGCGGCCATTTTGCCGTAGTCCATGAACTTCATGGTCCTCTTTCCCAGGCTGCAGCCTGTCACCGACTGGACAGCGTCGGTTGCGCAACGGTCCATCTCGACGAACACCATGATACTCTTCCTGTCCCTGCCTTTGGGATCATCAACGCCGATGCTTTTCAGTCCGAGCAGGGACATCCGTACGCCAAGCACCTGCCCTGGGCAGAGATGTCCGTGTAACGCTGCAGACTCACGGAGAAGCGTCTCAAAATCATGCATGATGTCCGTACCAATATTATGCATCAGCCGGCAATGATTTGAGCGCATCCGGCACCGCATCCCTGATGCGCTCCAGCCTAGAGAGGCTGTCTTCGGTCTCGTCCTCGCTATAGGAATAGGCAAGGTCCGCACAGAGCACCTGGGGAATGTTCATGATCTCCCGCACCTTCCTCACCTCTTCGCTCGTGTCCTCGCCTTCTACCGTCACAATGATCGTACCCTGCTCATCAGATAAGTGGACCTCGCACAGACCGGAGCCCTTGAGTGCCTCGATCACCCTTTCCCTGTTCTCTGGAGCCGTTTTTATGACGATGCCGGAGATGTTCATTCTGCCGTTACTCCTTCGTTCAGTGTGTCCAGCAGGTCAGAGCTTGTCCTGCTCTTCTTCGAACGGAAATCCGCCTTGAATTGGTTCTTGATCGGTTCCGGTATATTCACCTGCGGTACATGGCACTGCATGCAGTTATAGCGCTTGCCGTCGAGATTGCCCTTGAGGTCCAGGCCGGTGTCCATATCCACAAAGTGCGATTTCGGCAGCGCTGTTGCTCCAAGACTTTTAGCATGTTCCGGCATATGACAATTAAGACAGGAGTTGTTCGTCTCGGCGATCGGCAGCATGCCGGTAAGATCGTGGGGGATGAGCGGAGGACTGTTTTCGAAGGCCCGCTCGATACGCTTGCTCTTGCCCGGCTCTTCCTTGCCGTATTCTCCGTGCTGAGGCATGACCTTGCTTTCGTCGTAAAGCGTTTCTTTCCTGATCCCGATCTCGTCTTCGCTCTTTTCCTTCTGTTTCTTCTCGTCAGCTATCGCAGGGTTTGTACCGAGCATCAGGATGCCGGCTATCCCCATTGCTATCAATCCTCTTCTGTAGAGTTCCTTCATCTGATCCTCCTTATATGTTCATGCAATACGGGTTCGCTGTTTTGCCGGAGAAAACCTGATGCCGAACTTCATGGCATGGTCATTGCACACCTCGATGCAGCGTCCGCAGTTTGTGCACTCTCCTGATGTCACGGCGCTGCTGATCTGTCCTATCATCGGCAGCACCTGCTGCTCAGGGCATATGTCAAGACACTTCCGGCAGAGCGTACATTTCTCTTTGTCATGTCGTATCCGTATCAGACTGAAACCTGTGATCAGCGCATAAAAGCCGCCCAGCGGACAGAGGTGACCGCAGAAACCATCTCGCTGAACAAACAGGTCGAAAAAAAATACGGCGAGCACTAGGGTCCATCCCATGCCCATGCCGAAAATAATACCGCGGTGCAGCATCGCGATGGGGCTGATCCACTCAAATGCAGCTAGGCCTGTTGACAGGGAAACTGCCAGGCTTACTCCTATCACCCCGTAGCGCGTCTTCCTGCTGATCACAGGACTTTTGCCTGGATGAATAAGCCCTGCCTTTTCTCCAAGCCAGCCTGCAGCATCCGTCACCATGTTCAGCGGACATACCCAGCTGCAGAATGACCTTCCTGCGAGCAGGCCGAAGAAGAGCGCTATGATCAGGCCGCCGATAAGCGCTTCAGTAGCCACCACATGCCGCGTTGCAAACATCTGCAGGACTGCGAACGGATCGGCCAGCGGTACGGTATGCAGAAGCCATGATGAACTGAGATTACCCTGCAGCACCTGCCAGCCGAGCAGATGTCCGCCAAGAAACAGCCCTATGATCGCCGTCTGGCTGATGCGCCGAAAAAACATGAAACGGTATCCCCGCATCGACGGCATGTCAGAGGTCTCCCTTGTTCAGGTAGTCCAGCGGCGGCTTCTCGGACCGCGGCGTCACCGTGGTGGTATCCTCAGGTGCGTCGGAGATCCTCTCCTCATCCGTGCTTTCCCATCCTTTGACATACCGGGCTGATGACTCTCCCATGGCAAGCTCCCGCGGCAGCACGAAGATCGATGCCTTCTTTGTCACGCATGCCCTCTCACACATGCCGCAACCTGTACAGTGGTCGCTGTGCACCACCGGCGCCATGATGGTGTGCTTGCCGGTCCGTTCGTTCCTGAGATATTCGATTGTCACGGCCTTGTCGATCAAGGGACAGGTGCGATAGCATGTATCACACTGGATCCCCCAAAAGGCGATGCAGGTCTCCCGGTCGATCACTGCAAGCCCTATTCGGGTCTTGTTGACATCGAGCATCATGTTGCCATGATCATCCTTTTCGCTCACGAGCGAACGGTCAAGGGCTCCCGTAGGACAGGAGACCGTACAGGGGATGTCCCTGCACATCCTACAGGGGGCTTCGCGCATCCGGAAATAGGGGGTGCCGATTGGCCGTTCATCCCCCGGTTTCGCAAGAATGAGCGCCTGGTATGGACAGGCCGTAACGCAGAGACCGCACTTGGTGCAGGTGGCAAGAAAATCCTTTTCCGGAGCAGCACCGGGCGGACGGAGCACGGTGGGATATGCCTTCTTGCCGTCCAAGAATCCTGTCCAGGCAAGCCCGCCGATCGTCGCCGCACCAACACCGCGGGCCATGGTGAGCAGGAATTTTCGCCGCTCAGGCATCTTCTCTCCTGTTTCCCTTCCGTCCACTTCCTGAGATCACCCTTATGCCTTGTAGACCTTCACAGCGCATTTCTTGAAATCAGGCTCCTTCGAGATAGGACAGGTGGCATCGAGCGTCACCTTATTGATCAGCACCTGTTCATCGAAGAAGGGGATAAAGACCAGCCCTTGCGGCGGCAGATTTCTGCCGCGGGTCTCGACCCGCGCCTTTACCTTTCCGCGGCGGGACTCTATCCAGATGAGGTCGCCGTCCTTGAAACTGTTCTTCTTCGCATCGCCGGCACTCATATAGCAGAGCGCCTCGGGCACGGCCCGGTAGAGTTCCGGGACCCGCATGGTCATGGTGCCGGTATGCCAGTGTTCAAGCACTCTTCCGGTGCAGAGCCACAAAGGATATTCCGTATCCGGTATCTCCGCGGGATCAATGTAATGCCTCAGGAATATCTTTGCCTTGTTCGGCAGCTTGACCTTATCTTCCCCTTTCGGCCCGGACAGGTCGCCTTTGGGTATCTCCTTGCCGGCAGGCCCATAAAAGGCGAATTTGCCGTGATTCTCCTTCTTCGCGTAGGGATCATACTCGGCGTTGAACCTCCAGAGCGTCTCCTTCCCGTCCACCACCGGCCATCTGAGACCGCGCACCTTGTGGTATGTATCGAAATCAGCAAGGTCGTGCGCATGGTCAATGCCGAATTTCCGGTATTCCTCCCAGAGGTACTTCTGAAGGAAGAAACCATATCCTTTGAATCCCTCGACATTCCGTTTATCTCCGGCAGCCTCGCTGTTCAGAAATCCCTTGCCGATGGGGTCAGGCCAGGCATATCCCTTTGCCTCCTTGTTCGCGAATAGCACGTCATAGAGGGTGTCGCTGTCTTTATAGCCCATCTCCCGCGCTTTTGAGCGCACGTCCGGAAGAGTATTCGTGTCGTTAATCTTCCATTCCTTCCAGACATCAGCAAGCGTGAAATGCTTAGCAAACTCCACGGTCTGCCAGGTATCTGACATGGCCTTCCCGATCGGCGTCACCTGCTGACGCCAATGCTGGGTCCTCCGCTCTGCATTGCCATAGGCACCCCACTTCTCGAAGATCATTGCGGCAGGCAGGATCAGGTCAGCCACCTTGGCCGAGATGCTGGGATAGGCATCGGAAACAACGATGAAATTGTCCATCTCACGTGCTGCCGCGATCCAGTGATTCGCGTTGTTCGCATTCTGCCAGGGGTTATTGACCTGCACCCATGCCCAACGGATCTTTCCGTCCTCAAGGTCCCTCAGGATCTTGATGAAGTGCGAACCCACCACCGGATTCAGCGTACCTTCGGGAACCTTCCATATCTTCTCGCTCATGGCCCGGTGCTTCGGGTTCATGACCACCATGTCGGCAGGAAGCCGGTGGGCAAAGGTGCCGACCTCGCGCGCGGTTCCGCACGCCGACGGCTGGCCGGTCAGGCTGAATGCTCCGTTGCCCGGCTGTGACTGTTTTCCCAGCAGAAGGTGTATGGCGTAAACCTGCTCGTTGACCCAGGTGCCGCGCACATGCTGGTTAAAGCCCATGGTCCAGAAACTGACCACCTTGCGGTCCTTTTCCGTATAAAGGTCCGCAAGAGCTGTCAGTTTCTTTTTGAAACTCTCAAGGGACTCGTCCGGGTCTCCCTTGGCAAGTGCGGCAACGAAATCGAGCGTATAGGGCTCAAGTCCCTTCTTGAAATCCTCGAAGCTGATCGCCCAGTGGTTCCCCGCCTGCCCTGCATGCTTCATCTCCATTTTGTCGCCCTCTTTGAAGCCGAGCGTTCCCATGGCAATTGCCTCATCCTTCGTAATGATCTTGAATGCCTCCCTGCTTGCCGTATCCAGCTCGGCCTTCTTGTATTTCGGATGGTCGGTCTGGGGTCTGAGGCCATACCCGATATCGACATAGCCGGTGGCAAAGATGCAGTTCTGGTTCACGAAGTCCCCGTCGATAGCCTGGGGCCGGTTGTAGACGATCTCTCGCAGAAGGTAGTTCTGGATCGCCAGGTCCGTGTTCGGTTTGATGACCACCTCGATGTCAGCGAGGTTCGAACACCGGTTTGAGAAGGTCGTGAGGTTCACCACCCTGACCCGTTTCGTATCCGAAAGCTTCCGGTTCGTGATCTTCGACCAGAGGACAGGGTGCATCTCGGCCATGTTCGCGCCCCAGAGCACTATCGTGTCCGAATGATGCATGTCATCGTAGTTTCCAGCTGGCTCGTCTATGCCGAAGGTCTCGATGAATGCAGCAACAGCACTCGCCATGCAGAGGCGTGCATTGGGATCTATGTTATTGCTCCGGAACCCTGCCTTCATCAGCTTCGCCGCGGCATACCCTTCCTGTACCGTATACTGGCCGGAGCCAAAGACTGCCACACCGGTCGGGCCGAGCTGGCTGTAATATTTCTTGAACTGCTTTGCCATCTCTTCAAAGGCCCGCTTCCAGGTGATCGGCCGGAACTTGCCTTTCTTGTCGAACTCACCCTTCGCATTTACCCGCATGAGCGGTTCGGTTAGCCGGTCTGCACCATAGATGATCTTGGCATTGAAATATCCCTTGATGCAGTTAAGGCCCATATTCACCGGCGCAGCAGGATCTCCTTTCACTGCAACGATCCTGTCGCCTTTCGTTGCTACCATGATGCCGCAGCCGGTCCCGCAGAACCGGCAGACGGCCTTGTCCCATCGCCATCCGGCCTCAGTATGCTTTGCCGCAGCCTCAAGTTCCCTTGGTACGCTCATGCCGGCTGCTGTTGCAGCGGCAACCACTGCGGTGGTCTTCAGCAGCTCTCTTCGTGTGAGTTTCATCTCAGCCCTCCTTACAGCCGTAAATACGTGATCGCTCATTGCGCCGTTGCCCGGAGCACTCCTATCTGCAGAACAGACCGAAGGTTGCCGATCCTCTTGCGGTCATGAGAAGAGGCCGGACCTCATCACTTAGCATCCGGCCCTTTCTTATAACCACGCCCTGAGGGAGTACGGCAGGGGGATGCGCTCTCGATCCCCCTGCCCCTGTGCCTCCGTTCACTTCGTCTGGGTACCTCCGTACCGTTCCTTATAATACTGCTGGATCTTCTGGAGCTGCTCCTTGCTCATGCCCTTGGTGTACCATTCATGCCGCACATCCGGATCGAGGTGCTTCTTGACCAGTTCGTTATACAGTTCCGGACCGGCCACGCTCTTGACCTCAGGCAGAAACTCGGTGTAAAAGTTCTTGGCAACGTCATAGATCCCATGCCACCAGGCATAGTCCGGTCCTGACATGGCAGCACCGTGGCGCGCACGTCTGCCTTCATGGTGCCACAGTTCCCAGTATATCCAGTCGAGCTTGTCGTCGAAGTCAGCCTTCGAGATCTTGCCCTTCTCCATCAGGTCCTTGCGGATCGCCATGGCCGGCATGGCGAACTTGGTGTCATAAAGGTTCACGAGATTGTCGAACTGTTTATAGAAGCCTTCGACGAACGGGGAAGAGTGGCAGCTGCTGCAGACGTCCTGCATGGCTGCGCGCTTCTTGTCAGCATTCTCGAGCTTCTTCGAGACAGGCGGCCTGAGCGTCCAGCTGATGCGGGCTCCCACGTCATGGGTCACGGGCTGCGTAGGCGTAGCGCTGATATGACAGGTGGCGCAGGTCGGCGCAGCAGTATAGTCCTTGCCCACGATCCAGGAGTCTTTGTCCATATTAAGCTTGTCCTTGTTCGCGGCATAGACGATCCCGTGCTTGGACTCTTCATACACCTCGATCTGGGGGTGATCAGGTCCGAGATGGCATTTCCCGCAGATCTCCGGCTCACGCGCCTGGGCCCGGGAGAAATTGTGCCGGATATGGCAGGCGGAACAGGAGCCCTTGGACCCGTCGGGGTTGATCCTGCCGATACCCGTGTTCGGCCAGGAGTTCGTGTCAAGCTTGCCGTTGTCGAGCACCTTCACCTTGGCGCCATGGCACTGCAGGCAACCGACAGCAACAGCCTCAGGACCACCCACAACCTCGCCGAGATAATTGTCGAGCGAGTTCAGGATGTCGCCGGCCTTGGCGTGGTGGCTCGTGGTCATCTCCTTCTCTTCATTCGCATGACATCTGCCACAGTCCTTCGGCGTCACGAGGATGGCGATGGTATAGCCGTTATGGTCCATGGCATCGGGATCGGATTTTTCTGCCTTGTGGCAGGAGTAGCAGTCAACCCCCTTTGCAGCATGTTTGCTGAGTTCCCACTCTTTTACGAATGACGGGGACTGGGCCTTATGGCAGTTGATGCAGACCTGGCCCTCTTTCGAGACCTCAGCAGAGGCAACTTCAGACGATGCGCAGATGATACAGAGCGCGCCGATCGCGATCAGCGCGGACAACACCACAAAATGATATCGTTTCATGCAACCCTCCTTGTTTTTCGCCTCTGTTTCTCCCCCGCGAAATGAACTGAAAGATACTTCTCACCTCCTTCTCATTTTTTCCTTTGATTATACCGAATTCCGTTTCAGGCCAGTATGATCAGCATCATAATAATCCGGTCGGTGCCGGCCCTAAGTTCATTTCATAACTGCCTATTTTCTTTATATCCCGGATCAGCATGAAAGTCAATTTTTACTACTAAAGGCTCTAAATATTGCGCGTATGGACAGATATGACATATGTCATGGTGCCGGCTGCATATTTCAGCTAGACTTTGACTATGAAACCATCGGTGCCAGAGACCGGAAGGGTGATATCCTCAAAGGATGGTAGCGCTCTTGTCATGCTTGAAGGAGGCAAATCCTGCAAAGGATGCGGCGCAGCTAAAATAGGCCTGTGCAAGGCAGGCGGAAGCTCCATGTTCCTAACAGTGAAAAATACCCTTCTGGCAAGACCGGGTGATCAGGTTATGATAGGGATTGATGCCAAGACCCGACGGACCGGCTTTCTCTTCGCTTACGTGATACCGCTCTTCGCTTTTATTGGGGGAGCACTGGCGGGAAATATCATGGGCATGCGCCTTAATCTCCCCTCTCTGGATATTCTGGGGGCATTTGCCCTGCTCTTCATGGGCAGTGCTGTCTCGCTCACAAAATTGAAGGCGCTCGACCGCGCAAGCAGCATGGAGATAAAAAGGATCGTTTCTGACGGAGAGTTCAGGGATTCCCTAGCTTCAGAAGAAGAACTGTTATACGGGAGATATAACCGCAGCTGCTGATCACCCCAGGGAGTGTATAGCCGTTTTCTTGCATGTGACTCGCAGGTTAACCTAAAAGATACAAGGGCCTAATTTTCCGCAGAGCTTAACATATTACACGTGTCTCACCCGGGAATACAGACCAAAAACCAATAAGGCACTTTATCGAGAATCTGTCCGAAAACATTTCTTTCCTTTTGTACTCTGCACCATTGGTGCACGATGCCATGGGCTCACTTTCAGGAAGGACATCTCAGCTGTCATGCTTTAAGATGAATCCAATCTTCTCATGCTGGAAAGATGGGCTTCTCTAGCAGTCTGAGCGTTGCGGCATCCCGCTCTCCATGGCAGTACCTCTCAATGGCGAGCGAGAACACACCGCCTGAGCCTGCTATGTTCTCAAACAGCGTCATTGATGACGTAAACTTCACGTCATCAGGATATCCAAAGATTTCTGAAACCGATCCGCCCTTGAGAGCGACCACTGCTTCCGTGCATTCCAACAGCCTTTTCCCGAGAACAGGATGGTTCAGATACTCCCGGGCCTCTTCTCTGCTCTTGATGGCGTAGCGC
>QKDO01000103.1 GCA_003252075.1 Nitrospirota bacterium | reverse complement strand
GCCCATTTTCAGCCATTATAACTTTTCCACCCGAAAGCTGCATAGCCTTTTTTCGGCACTGAATAAGCGTCATTCTGCTGCGATAATTGCGGAGTGACGCTTATTCAAAAGGCGCAACAAATCATGCCGGTATAATTATCGGGAAGATTATATCGCATGCAATATAATCTTACATCAAGAATTATTTTCCTTTCTTTTCAGTTAGATAGAGCAGTGTGATATCCAGAATTTCCTTGACGCACACCTCAAGTGCCCATACAATGACGAAAAAACCGCATGCGACTTAAAAAATAATGTTCGGCGAAGACGATGAGACCGTCTCCGCCGAATGCGGTGACCTCGGCTGTCAATAGCACCGGCCCACGGTTAGTTTCGCAAAACGCTTCTTTCCTTTTTGGCGGGCGAGGAGTTCCGAATTCGCGAGTCGCTGAGTATTGTATGCCTTAGTGAACCAGAAGCAAGTCGGGGATGCTCCGTACTCAGGATGTGCTTATGTGTATTCAACGAGTGTGAAAGACTGAGAGACTCAGGGAGCGCGCTTCCCTGGGCTACAGACCACGCACCGGCCCCACGGATAATCGTGCTCCATCGGGAGTCAACCACTGCTTAGCAAGTGGTACAATCATGAGGGGCAGGTCATAGCGGTCAGAGCTTGCCAGTCTTCCGGTATTCTTCGACGTAGACCTTCATGGCGCGCAGAATGAGCCAGTCGAGAGTCACGCTGTTTGCTGCCGCGATCTCCAGCAGCTGGTCAAGCACCTCTTTTTCGATCCCGGCCGGCGAGACATTGAATCCCGACTCTGCGGCAGGTGGCGGCGGTGGAGGTATCTCAGAGCCGGTCCTCTTCTGATGTTCTCGCTTGAGAAGCTCCATGAGCTGATGCATATCACCTGCATGGACAGCCTTCATCACATCCTCAGGAACCTGGGTTTCCTGACCCACTTCCTGGCCATGTTCATGCTGAACATCCGTAGGGGCTTCAGCAGAGCCCTCCTGAGCCGGCGCAGTAAATCCCGTCGGGGGGATCATGCCGGCCATGCCGGTCATGCTCATCATCATCATGGCAAGCTGGCGCGTCTGCTCATTGTCCGGCAGGTTCTCCTTCATGAACTCATCGAGCCGTCCTTCCGCCATGGCCATCGCCATTCGGTCAGCCATGAGCTGCTGCTGCGGCCCTTCTTCATCCTCACCGCTCCGTCTTCTTCCAAAGGGTGTCTTGGGTGGTTTCGGCAGCGGGTTTTCTTTTTCAGACATCGTGACCTCCCTGAGAACGTTTTTTGTATCTTAATAATATTGTCAGGTGATTGTAAACGAACGCAGATGCACTATGGGGCTATGCCGCGGCTATAATGCTCCGGTTCCGGATGCACCCTGACGATCAGAGAGCGGTCGAAGATAGCATCGACACTTATCAGTCGTCTGATATAGCCGAGGGAACGCAGTATCTGCACAAAGTCCATGGTCGACGCGATATATGCGTCGGTCAGTGATGAGCAGTATTTGGGAGATAGGGCAAAGGTTTCACGCACAAACGAAGCTTCAATGAAGCCGACATGGGCTGCAATGGCCTCGGCAGCTCTGTTCGGATCGGTCCTGATGCATGCTGTTGCAGCCTCGTGGCTGCGCAGAAACTGCTCGACAAGGGTTGTGTTGTCATGCAGGAACACCCTGTCCACAAGAATGCCGTAGCTCGGGTTGTGCGGCCAGAGCAGAGAAGGCGGATAGAGGATGATTCCCCCTGCGTACTGTTGCAGAGAAACCGCGAGGGCCGGGGTGCCGAACGCTGCAGAAACCTCGTCCTTGATGATCGCCTCGAGAACCATATCTGCCCAGGAAAAGTTTCTGACGCTTACTATTCGCTCAAGTCCCGCCTGCCTGATGCTTTGCTGCAGGATTACATCGTGAATGGAGCCCTTGCCGGGCACACCGATAGTCTTACCGGCAAACTGCCTGAGGATATCTTCCAGGCGATCCATCTCCGGATAGCCCCGATAGGAGCTCTTTCCGCAGACGACGGTGCCTTCGATGTGACCACCGGCTATGCAGATGATCGGTACTCCCCGCTCAATACCGATGATTGCAGGAGGCAGCCCGACATAGGCAAGATCGATCTCCTTATTCTCGAAGGCATTAACGATGGCAGGGCCGGTGCCGAAGAGCTTCCATGCGATCTCTGCATTGATACCCGAGCAGAGGCTCTGGTCAGCCATGAGCAGCATGGCAGTGTGGTAGAAGGTAGAAAGATGGCCGATACGGAGACGCATAGGAATAGGCTAAGGCAAAAAGAGAGCGAAGGTCAAGGCAGCATGAAGCAGGCAGAGGTTAAGGCATGGGCACAAGATACAAAGGGGGATGCATAAGGTCATCTTCTGTGGCGAAGGCTCAACGTTGTCGCGATGAAAAGAATAGAAGCAAGAATCAGGACAAGAGAGGCTCCCAAGAAAGACATGCCGAGCCCGAAAGAAGAGGCAATGAATCCTGCCGCAACAGGACCTGTGGTATGGCCGATGTCCATGACCGACCCGAGCATGCCCATGGATGAGCCGTAGGTCTCTTTTTTCGACAGGTCCGCGATGTAGGCAGCAGTTGCCGACGTGACGACAGAGAGGCTGAGGCCGAAGAGCATGCTGATGATCAGGAATGGCACAAAGGTGCTGAACCTGGAGAGGGAGGCGATAGCGCAGGCCCCCATAGCGGCACCAGCGATGATCTGAGGTTTTCTGCCGTGCCTGTCGGAGAACCTTCCCATAATCGGCTTGGTGAGCGCAAGTACGATAACCTGTGACGACAGGAAGATGCCGATCCCGTAAGCGCTGATGTCATGCTGTTTTGCATACAGCGGAAGAAAGGTCTCGAAGGTGCCGTAGGCGAAAAGGATAGCCGCCTCGACAATGGCTGTCACCATGATAGCCCGGTGCAAAACCACGGATCTGAATGCACGGAAGGTATTGCGCCATTTTTGTGATTGATCATTGCCGTCAGCACCAGGTGGCATCCTGAATGCCAGGACGAGCGTGGTCGCACCCGCCAACCCGCACACGACATAGACTGCGCGGTAACTGAAAGAGGGAGATGCTGCAAAAACACCCAAAATCGTCCCGCCTGCTATTGGCGCAAGAAATCTGCCGAGAAGCGTGGCGGTCGAGAACCATCCCATGCGCTCGCCCCGCTCCTTATGGAAGAGGTCTGATATGAGGGCCATGGAGACCGGGATGAAGAGTGCCGTAGCAAAACCGTGATAGAACCTTACCAGCGCAAGCTGCCAGATATTCGTGACGAAGAGATAGAGCAGGGGGGCAGAGGCAAACACAAGAGATGCGATGATGAGCATCCTTTTCCTGCCCCAGCGGTCCGAGAGTATCCCTGCGGGTATGCTGGCGATGATACCGGTGAACGCCGAGACAGCTGCAATCATGCCGACGCCTGACGCGCCGGCGCCGAGACGCTGCGCGAAGAGCGGCAGCACGGGGCTTTTTGAGATCGTCGAGCTGAAAATCGCAAGAAAACCCGTTATACAGAGGGTAGTGAAGGGTGTCATGAATCACGCCTCAGGCGACAGCAGGGACAAGGAAAAAGACCGCAACGAATTCCCCAGCTCTGCCGGAACCCCTTTTCCCATGGTTATCTTTTCATGAGCCCCTGGATCTCCTTATAATAGCCGAGATAACGGGCGAGCGTCAGGTCGTTCTTTCCGTATTTCGGGACCGTTCTCAGAATCTCCTCAAAACGCGCTTCCGCCTCACGCTCATCACGCAGCTCGATGATGCCATCCGTGATGATATCGACCAGACGGTCCGCATAGATCACGATGCGCTCCTCAAGCCTCGTGAGCGTATAGTCCCTTACCGGCAGGTTCAGCTCCCGAGCTTCCGATTCGCTTAGCCCGCCCCGGATGTGCTTTTCCATAATGTCCGTGATCTCTTTCGGGAGGCCCAACTGCGTTCCGAGCTCGGCGCCGACCCTGCCATGGTCCATGTCATGCGTCTTTGCCTTGCCAAGGTCGTGAAAGAGTGCGCCCCTTCCGACAAGCTCCATGTCCAGATCCGCTCCTGTCCTTGAAGCTATCTCCAACGCTTTCTTTGCAACTTTTCTGCAATGAAGGATGTCTACTTCGGACACGCCGGCTTTTCGCAATGTTTCAATGTCCGATTTGGATATTTCATAGCTCATCTCAGGATCTCCTATGTAACGCCGAAATAGGCAAGGGTTTCTGTGAGCGACTTTTCGAGGTCCTGCTGGAGGTGATGGAACTTTGCTTTAATGTCATCGTGAAGATGCCGGATATATTCCTGCAGGCCTTCCTTTCCGTACTGGTCTTCAATCAGCTTCCCGAACTCGTATATCCGGGTGATATCGTGCCGTTCGGCCTTCTTGTCGGGGTCCCTGTCGAGCCATTCGTGAACGCTGCGGAACTCTTTTCCTGTTCGTGCTGCGCTCTCCTGTACATGTCTTTCAATGGGTGGCATGATTATAACCTCCTCGTATTATGGTGTTTTTGCCGCATAGAGCATCTCGAAGACGGAGATGCCTTTTTCGAGCATTTCATGATCGTCCCGGGCGGTTTTTCGGATACCCGACAGGATGTCTTCAATGCCTTTCGCCTCTGGTGCCGTGTATTTTTCGTCCTTCATGTCAAGATCATGGACGATCTCGGCAATTCTTTTGAGGGCCACTTCCTTCAGGCTGAAGGACCTGATGAGTACCTCAAAAGTGCACAGGTCACCGATGTGCGTGAATTCCCCGCCACGCATGTCAAAAACAACAGAATCTTTACCAGCAGCGTTCACATCTTCTTCGTTCATGAAGTCAAATACAGCACTTTTGTCGATAAAATTCATGATGAGCCAGGCCGAGGCCATCCTGTCTATGAATGGCCTTTTCCTTGTTATCCATGTCTTGCCCTGATAATCTTCAGGTTTCCGGGTTGTTATTGCCGCAGGCCTTTCTTTTGTCGCCGCAGCGCCGGAAAAAGTTTTAAGAAATTCCCGAACCTGTCCTATCCTTCCGTCTAAGGCCTGACCTTCCGTCGAAGAGAAGAAATCACGTTGTTTCACGTCTTCAAACGTCTTGAGGATCTTATCGAGCTGCTCTGATATCCCCTTAACATTCTGGGCCTTTGCGCCTTTCTGTATGCTGCTTAGCCTCCTTTCAAGGTCGTCAAGGGCTTTCCCGGTGCTTTGATAGTCATTTGCCCGCTGTCTGTTGAAGAGCGCAATAATCTCCACATCCTTCATGGTATCGATCTTTTCCGTGCTAACCACCGCAGCCTCACCTTTCATCCCGGCTATTTCAGCGACAAGCCATTGAAGGAACTCGTAATGTTCTTCGGTGAAAGGGAGGATATATACCGCTCCCTTCAGCTGCACCGCCCCTGCCTTGTTCAGTTTTCTCCAGACTTTCATCCTGTTGCTTACCGGCCTGGAGGGGACGGTATAGAAAAAGATGAGCCATCCCGAGCCTTTCCGTTCTTTCTTCTGCACCGATTACATCCTCCTCATGCAGCAGCTCACATCATCGCAGAACTGCGCCGAGGGGTGGAGCTTGCCTCCTGACCCGCCTGCCATAATCTCTTTTGCGAAAGCAAGCACCCCGCCTCTGCAACCGCTATGGCCGGAAAGATCGTCGCTGTCATCTCAATACGTCTGTTGGGTGCATCATGGCCAGCTCTTCCCGCCTCCTTAGCAAAGGGTATATCCACGAGGACTTCCTCCCGGCTCAAGCCCAGTCTGTTCATGGTCCTATGCCCCTTCCACTCATTCTGTTACTTATGATTCATAAGTAACAGATGTTACAGATATTGTCAAGGAAAAAAATGAAGACAAACCGGTAAAGAGCAAAAAAAAAGGGCCGGGATATCCCGGCCCTGAGCATGGAGGGGTTTGAGAGGGAATCAGTTAACGGTAAATTTCGCGCTTACAGCTTTGGCTACGGTGACTCCAGCGACCTTGAGTATGACCTTCACCTTGGCCTTGGTCTTAGGTTTTGACACCGCAGGTACGGTCCAATTGAAACTTGACACTCCCGGGGTACCCTGCGCAGTCTTCCAGGTTGTCCCATTGTTCAAGGTGTACTTCACAATTACTTGGTCCGGAAGGGCTGCCGTTCCATTTGCTGCCCATGTAATGTTGTATGTCGAATTCTGGGGGACTATCTCGGCTGCAGCCGGTGTAGCAATGGTCAGCACATCAATGGAGAATGTGCCCGATTTGACAGCCCCGAGCTTAACATTACTGCTATCAAAAGCAAAGACCTTTATGATCGCTTTTGAGATGTTCTTTTTCGGAGCGGGCACAGGCCAGTTCGTGGTCGTATCGGTCACGCCTTTTGCCAAGATTGACCACGTAACACCGCCATCGATGGAGAGCTTGACCTTATAGGATGCTGCGCCGTTCTGGGCTGTCCAGGTGACAGCATAGGGAGCGCCGGCAGGAACAGATTCACCTGCGGCAGGCTGTGTCACGGTAAAGTCAACAGTCGGCGGTGGCGGGCCACCAGCAAGCTGATCATAAAGGAGATCACCATCATTGTCGAGACCAAGGCCGTCAGAGGTGTAGTTTTCTTTGCCATCGGTGTTGAGTGCATTTGTTATATTTACGCCGGCCTTGCCATAATAGGGTGGATTGTTACTTTCCGGAAGCGGTGTGGGGTCTGAAGTGTGGCATCCTGCGCATTCCGTGACACCCTTGTTTGCATGGTGTTTCCTCAGACCTGCGCCTGTGACACCGATTGCCCCGCCGTAATCATTGC
>QKDO01000015.1 GCA_003252075.1 Nitrospirota bacterium | reverse complement strand
GGGTAAAACGCTATAGAAAGGAGGCTACCAATGAGGAGAGAGTATCAGGAGGAAGAGGTCTTGGCAAGGAGGAAGGCTGTTTATATTGGGATAGACGTTCACAAGGAGAAGTGGCATGTTACAGCGCGAAGTGCAGGTGAAGAGGTATTTCATGGGAGCATGCTCAGCGAATACCAGTCCCTGAGGAAGTTCCTGGAGCGGTTTAAGGGCTGTAAGATCAAGGTAGCATACGAGGCCGGTCCCTGCGGGTTTGGGCTTTACGACAAACTCAATAGTGACGGGATAGAGACAATAGTCGCTCCCCCATCTCTCATTCCAGTGGAGTCCGGCAATAAGGTCAAGACAGACAAGAGAGACAGCCGTAAACTTGCCAAGCTCTTGGAGAGCAATATGCTCAAGAAGGTTTATGTACTGAGCGAGGAAGACCGGGCCAATCGGGAACTCTTGCGGACCCGCCGGCAACTCATAGAACATCGAAGCGATGTGATGAGGCAGATAAAGAGCAAGTTGTTGTTTCATGGCATAAAGTCACCGTTTCCGCAAAGGCAAAGCTGGACGCAACGGTATGTAAAGTGGCTCAGAAAGTTACATTTTGAGCACGAAGTTGTCAGGGTGTCATTCAATACTCTGCTGGATCTTTACGAGTACCTCGGAAGCCAGGCAATGAGGATCAGCAAGGAGGTCATTGCACTATCCCAGAGCGACAAATATAGCGGAAAAATAAAACTTCTCAGAAGCGTGCCCGGGATAGGGCTTCTCATCGGCATGGAACTCCTGGTTGAACTTGCGGACATAGAGAGATTCAAAACTGCAGATGAGATCGCATCGTTTATGGGATTGACGCCCTCTGAATATTCGACAGGGCAGTATGTCCGTCAGGGTAGGATCACTCGATGCGGCAATACTAGAGCAAGGGTTTGTTTGGTAGAGAGCAGTTGGCATCTGATCGTGAAGGATCCTTGTTTGCGGGCCAAATATATGAAACTGAAATATCGTAGAGGGGCGAAAAGGGCAATTATTGCTATTGCAAGAAATCTGATTATACGGATAAGGAGAATCCTTTTAAATAATGAACCCTATGTAGTCGCAGTGACGGCGCCATAAGATAGAGAGAGCCAGTATAGTATCCCTTTAAGTATGGATTGACCGTGGCTTCCTCCTGTAACAGTACTGTTACGTTCGGTAGGATACGGCGATCCTTAGAACATTACCGAATAAGAATCATGCGGCAATGGACCGCGAATAGCAGGCTGGGAAAATATACGTGCTTATTTCTAAAAAAGAAGAAAGGAGGAACTCACTGACCATCTGTAGGGTTGACAATCTACATAGCAGGAGGAAGGAATCCTGTCTCTCAACTCCATCGACAAACAAACGTTTTCAGGCATGCCGAGTTTTTATCACTTACTACTCGTATTTTGGGAACGCTTCTTTGAGAGCCCTGATTACCAACAGAGAAGCTGGGTCACCCCATTGCTCCGAGTGGTTCATGAGATAACTCGTAACGACAGCCATGACTTGTCCTTTTGTCAAACTCGATGGAGTCTCGTATGCGTAAGAAGTTGCATCATATACGCCAATTATATATGCAATATATTTTTCAGCCGTAGCATAAGCCGCCCCACTCGGACCGGCATCGGCCTTGATTAGCTCGACAAGATCATTGCCTGAATAGAAATCACCCAAAACTTGTGTCTGGTCCGTCATATCTTTCCTAAATAATATAGAAGCCTCATTATCAAAATATTCTATAGGCTTAGGTGGCTTGCAAGCCGGGCAGGGTATATATCCCGCCTTTTGCGCCTCTTCTGGACTTTTAAATTTGACAAGATTATTTGGACTGATTTGCTTGGTCCATTTGCATGTAGGATAATGATACTTGTTTGAGGTCTTTGAGCCCTAAAACTCCGTTGCACCGATTGCAGTCGGAACAAAGACAAGCAATAGAAGTACTGCGACCAGAAATCTTTTCATAGCATCCCTGAATGATAAAAGTTTATAAAATGATCGTCACATAAATTGCCAGTTTCAGGAAGACAGACTAAACATCCTCCGTCTGGATGAAAGCCGCGTCATGTAATCTTGCCTGAATGTCGCCATATTTTACCTTAAAATTCTTGGATGTGCTCTGCCTGCTGCAGCATTCTATCGCCGCTAAATTAATAAATGAAAGAGGACTGCTTCAATGCTGCGGAATACTATGTGGACTATAGTGCGATCAGAGGAAATTGTCCATGCAAGATTTCAGGAAGGAACAAATTTTCTGTCGCCTTCCATTTCTATTGAATACCATCCGTAACACACCTCTCCGCCGATTATATCACGGGTTCAGACTTCAGGGGGAAGAGTGTGTTAGATTCATTTTCTGATACCTGCGGACTCGTCGGTGAATCCCGCATACGGTCCTATTCAGGCTCAGCCTCTCAGGTCAAGCCGTGGCCACTACACCCCAGCAAGCTCTTTCTTCCGGCAATTGATCTGCAGGTCCTTTTTCCTCCAAAACCGGTCTGACGTGGACCGTTATAGTGTCACGCTGAGATCTATCTCCTTCGGGCCGAACAAGAAGCGCTTTCTCAGCACCCTGAGCGCCAGCGTATCACCCTTTTTCTTAGACAGCAAGTGGATCTTTAGATCCTCGACCGCCTCCATCTTCTCTCCGTCCAGGGAAATGATTGCATCGTTTTTCCTGATGCCGGCTTTTTCGGCAGCGCTTTCCGGAGCTACCATAGTTACCGTAATGACACCGCTGACTTCCTTGAGCTGAACACCGAGCTTCGGGGTCTCCCTGAACGGAACCGGAGCCGGGAAAAGAACATAATCAGCGATACCGCTGTCCATATCCTCCGCGTTCAGGATCACCGCATATTCCTTCCGGTTCAGCCGGTAGGTGCGCTTGGGTATGCCGGATCCGAATACCATATGTCCGCTTCCGGCAAGAACGACCACCTGATGGCCGGGGTTCTTCGTCATGAACTCGCTCAGGTTATGCGCCATGGACTCGTCCCATAACACCTGCGACTGATAAAAGAAATCGAAGTTTCTGTTTTCCGGGTTCGCATGTGCGGCATAGGACTCTCTGAGCCTCTCCCGATATTCCGTATCCGAAAGATCGATGTCTCGGGGTACCTCTTTCAGGTCTTCTGCGCCGAGAGCGAGGAGGCCCCCCTTGGAAACCTTGGTCACAATCTCCTTTTTTATGTTCAGGGCGATGACCGGGATCCTGTTCTCCCGCGCAAACAGCAGGATCTCCCGGTAGAGGTGGTAGTCAAATGCCCAGCGCTTGTAATATTCGGACCTCTTCAAAAACGTCTTTTCATCAATAGTCCCGGCAATATACTCGTCAAGAACTCCCTGGAAGGGCTTCTGAAACATCTCCATGCCTATGGCGAGATTCTTGTTCTTCCGGTACAGTTCTCTGATCACCTGAAGCTGCACGCGGTGATTCTCGAACCGGTCATGGAATTCACCAACATAGATGATATCCTTGCCGCTCACAGCCTCAATGATCTGGGATAGGGGCTCAAGGTGTGGGACGCTGACCCCCCGGACATCCTGGGACAGCGCTATGCCGATGCCCCGTTCGCCCGCCTCCGTGGACTTCGTAACGTTTCTTCCGTCCGTGAATATGACTGTCGTATACTTTCCGTAATGGGTAATCCGCTGCAGGTAATCCTGCATGTCGCGCACCGATACAGAGCTTATGATACCGATACAGTTCTTATTGCTGTATGGGCTGAACCTAGTGACAAGAGAAAAATCCCCCTCCGGCAATGCAACCTGTCCGAAAAGCCTTCGCATCAGTTCGCAATCACCCGGGACAAGCAGGGATGAGTTCTTGATATCATCATAGGTCACCTCTTCTTCCTTTTTCTCTACAAAGCCGCTCGTCTTGAGAAAACCGGAAAGACCCGCATATTCCTGCTCCTTTCCCCGGGGGATGACGAAGATACGGTCCCTGCTGCCCAGGATCGCTGAAATTACCGGCATGGTCTCGCCATCTGAAAGCGTTCTGAAGAGGTCATAATCCCTGTCAACCACCAGTTCCAGGGGTAGTTCCCCTGTCTCGATCTCAAACGACGCAGACCCCTTTTCGACCCGAAAAGTCTTCCGGATCTCTCCTTTGTCCGTCCTCAGGACCACCGGCAGAAGGAACCGGTCCTTCCGTTCCTTCTGCTCGACATCAAAAGATATCCTTGCCTGCGTACCTTCATACGTAATCATGGCATCCTTGATCTGGAAATCCACGGCCCCTCTGCCTTCAATCCACTGCTTGAAGAACCAGCCAAGGTCGGTGCCCGAGGCATCCTCGCATGACTTCTGTATGTCTGACCAGGAGGCACGTGAGAAGCGGTTCTTGATATAGAACTCCCGCAATGCCCGGTCGAATGCATCCGCGCCAAGCTCCTGTTTGAGCATATGGAATACCATAGCTGTCTTGCCGTAGCCGACGGCTGCCGTTGCCCTGTCCGACCTTGAGATGAAGTTCTTCAGCGAAAAATCGTTCTCCGGCACAATATAATTACGGTATGAAAGCAGAACCTGCTTGCGGTATTCCCATCCTTCTCCCTTCATCTCTTCATACTGATGATCGGCAAGGTACGTGGTCAGGCCCTCTGCCCAGTTGCCGCTTGCGTGGTCGATATATACCGAATTGCCGAACCACTGATGAAGGATCTCATGGCCGAGGGATGTCTCGACGATGAACGGCAGTTTGATCACATCCCTCCCGAGGAGGGTAAAGGTCGGCATGGAATAGCCCGTGGGCAGGATATTTTCCACTACCGCAAACCGTTTGAACGGATATGGACCAATAAGCCTGCTATATATGTCCAGATATTTTTTTGTATATTCAAGATATGTTTCAGCGAGTTCTTCTTCCTCGGGAAAGAAAAAGGTCACGATATCTATCCCTTCATGTCTCACGGTCCTGACATGGTACTTGCCAGCAATCAGGCTGATCTCTTCCACCGGGTGGTTGAAAACAAAAGCAAACTCCCGTGACCCGTCACTTTGCTCTTTTACCAGGACATCATCCGCTTCGGATATGCCCTCGAACCCCGCGGGGAGCAGCGCTTTCAACCTATATGCGGATAGCCCTTCCACCGCAGGATACCAGGAACCGGTCAGGACTATGCCTTCCCGTTCCACAACGTTCGCCTGTTCTATGCCGTCCTCCCTGCCACTCGCGCGGGCAGGCGCATAGGACACTTCAAAATCGATGCTCACCACGCGCGGTCCGGAACCGGCGTCGATCATCATGGTTCGGGATTTTACATCTGCGGTCAGTGCAGCCCCGAGAGAGGATACGGCTTTGACGGTGATACCGTCCGTGCGTACTGAGCGGCTCTGACCAGGGGGCAGCGTTATCCGCGCTTCACCCACGAGGATATGCCGTTCCGGATCAAGGCGTACCTGAATCTCATGCAGTACCACGGCGTTATCTGCTTCGGAAACGACCGGCAGCAGGATCAGGAAGATGGCAAGAACACTTTTTTGAAAGCATTTCATCATAACGATGTCTCCTCAGGGTATTTCGCCTGCAGATGGTCCCGTACACGTCCTTATGGCCAGCCCGCAGGCCGGGTGCTCATTCAGGACAACATCAGCGATAGGGCTTGCGCATACAGGTCCTCCGCATGTGAGCCGGCGTCAGAACACAGGCTGATCAGCTTGCAACCCCGCGCTCCATAGTATTCCACCAGCGGAGCGGTACGGTCATGGTAAAGAGCGAGCTTTTTCCGGATCATTGCTTCTGCGTCGTCAGTACGGTGAAGCCGGTCACCGCCTGTGTTCCTGTCAATCCTTGCAGATACTGCTTCCGGGCTGCATTCCAGCTGCAACAGATGCGTGACCGCAACATGGCGCTCCATATCCCGAGCCTGGCCGACATGGCGGGGGAGGCCGTTCAGGACGATAAGGTCAGGTTCTCGCCATCCACTCCCCGCAAGAAAGTTTCTGAATATCTTCTCGGCAAGAGGAAAATGCTCATCTTCCAGGAACCGGCCTTTTTCAAGGACATCGCGGATGAATCCAAATTCTTCTCTACTGAATCCCGGAGCAGGCTCCTCGCGTCCCGCAACACTCCTCAGTTCCCGACCGAAGTCGAAATGGCGGCATCTTCTGCCCAGAATGCCTCGCTGCGCCATATAATCTCCCAGAGGGGTCTTTCCCGCGCTGGTCGGTCCGATCAGCAGGATCGCCTCGCTCGGCTGGTGACTCTTCACCGGTCTGTTCATAGAATGCCGGATTTCAGATCTCAGGGCAGGTATTCCCCAAGGCCTTTCCGAATTCCCTATGCCTTTCTGCAGACCGCATTGTTACACCCTATCCTGGTTAACATGGATACCCTTTATTAACCAGGGAAAGGGGCTTCCTGCCGGCATCGGCATTACCGGCATGCAAAAAATCTGCGAAACGGCTCATCCCATGAAAGATAATCGTTTTTACGCATATGCGCTTCTACCCATCACCTTTCTTCAACGCCCTTTCCACGGTCCGTATGGCACAGAACTCACCGCACATACTACAGACGTCACTTTCCGTAGGAGGCACCTCTGCCCGCCATTCCCGGACCTTTTCGGGGTTGAGGCTGAGCGCTATCTGACCGTTCCAGTCAAGCGCCTTGCGGGCCTTTGCCATTCTGATGTCGACATCCATGGCGCCCTTAATGCCCTTTGCGATGTCCGCAGCATGGGCGGCAAGCTTTGACACGATCACACCCTCCTTCACATCCTCCATGGTCGGCAGCCTGATATGCTCGGATGGAGTTACATAGCACAAAAAATCCGCACCGGCCGCACCGGCTACGGCACCTCCTATTGCAGCGGTAATATGATCATATCCCATGCCGATGTCGGTCACCAGCGGACCAAGCACATAGAACGGCGCGCCTTTGCAGATCTCCTTCTCGATCTTCACGTTCAGCTCCACCTGGTTGAGCGGCACATGACCGGGGCCTTCAATGATGACCTGCACACCTCTTTCCATTGCTCTGTCTCTTAGTTCTCCGAGGGTGAGGAGTTCCTCGAGTTGTGTCCGGTCCGTCGCATCTGAGAGGCATCCGGGCCGCATGCCGTCGCCGAGGCTTAGGGTCATATCGTAGCGATACGCGATATCGCAGAGCCGGTCGAACTGCTCATACAGCGGGTTTTCCTTTTCGTTATAGATGATCCATTCAACGAGGAAGGACCCTCCCCTGCTCACCACATCAAGAATCCTCCCCTCGTTTTTCAGCCGTTCGATCGCCTTTATTGTGAGCCCTGCATGGGCAGTGATAAAATCAACCCCGTCTGCAGCATGTTCTTCAATCACCGCAAAAAGGTCATCAGCAGTCATTTTTGCGATGGCCCCTTTTTGTGCGGCTGTCCTTACTGCTGCTTCGTATATGGGCACCGTTCCCACGGCAACGGGAGATTTTTCCAGCATTATCCGCCTCAGTTCCCGGATCGGCCCTCCTGTGGACAAATCCATTACGGCATCGGCGCCGTATTTTACCAGCACAGCAAGCTTTTCCATCTCCTCTTCTACAGAGATCCTGTCCTTGGATGTCCCGATATTGGCATTGATCTTGGTCCGCATGTTCCTGCCGATGCCGATCGGCTTTATGGGATGGTTCCGGTTGATGGGGATCACGCTTACGCCGACCGCCAGATCCTCGGTAAGCTGTTCGGCCGACAGGTCTTCCGAAGCGGCAACCACCTTCAGCTCGTCGGTAACAATCCCTTTTCTGGCCAGTTCAATTCTTGTCATGATGATTTCCTCACAAATTCTGCCGACGTTTTTCGCACATCTTTTGCCGTCAGGATAGCTGATATCAGCGCTATCCCATATGCTCCCTGCCGCAGGACTTCCTCCAGCCTATCAAGCCTTATCCCGCCTATGGCAAAGACAGGCCGAGAGAGGCTGCCTGCAGCATCTCTCAGCACAGGAAGGCCTATCGGCTTTCCAAACTGCATCTTTGACGGGGTTTCATATATCGGCCCCAGGGTTATGAAATCTGCACCTTCCTCCTGTGCCTCTCGCGCTTCATCAACGCTATGCGTTGAAACACCGACCATCAGACCGCCGCCGGAAGCCTTACGCGCTGCCTGTACCGGCATGCTTGCTCTCCCGAGCTGCACGCCGTCAGCAGCGACCGCAAGGGCAATATCGACCCGGTCGTTGATGAAGAGCTTTGCCCCATATCTCTTCGTCATCTTCCTCACGGTATACGCCAGGGCGAGAAGTTCCCTCGTAGTAAGATCCTTTTCCCGCAGCTGAACAGCCGATACGCCGCCGTCTAGGGCTTTTTCGATTGCTTGCAGCATATCCGCTACTGCTGCAAACAGCTTCCTGTCCGTAATGAGATAGAGTCTGAAATCCGGTTTCATGTCTTTCCGGGTCAGTGCCGGTGATCCCTGTCAGAACGTCAGATGCTGAAACTTCCGACTGACACGGGCCAGCATTTTCACAGCATCCCGTCAAAGGGGCTGCTTGCCGTTGCATAAAGCTTCTTTGGTATCCTCCCTGCCGCATATGCAAGCCTGCCGGCCATCACTCCGTACTTCATTGCCTCTGCCATGGCAATTGGGTCTTTTGCGCCCGCTATAGCCGTATTCAGCAGAACTGCATCACAGCCAAGCTCCATGGCGATGGCAACATCCGAAGCCGTACCAACTCCCGCATCAACGATGATCGGGACCGTTGCCTGCTCAAGGATGATCTTCATATTGTAAGGATTCCGGATACCCAGCCCCGACCCTATCGGCGCAGCAAGCGGCATAACAGCAGCTGCTCCCGCATTGACCAGCCTTTTTGCCATGACCGGATCATCGTTCGTGTACGGCAGGACAATGAACCCTTCCTTGGCCAGTATCTCCGTTGCCTGCAGCAGACCGATCGTATCAGGGAAAAGTGTCTTCTCGTCACCGATCACTTCAAGTTTGATAAGATCAGAGATGCCTGCCTCCCGGGCAAGCCGTGAATACCGGAGCGCGTCTTCCATCGTGTAACACCCGGCCGTGTTCGGCAGGATCTTGTAGTGTTTGGGATCAATGTAGTCAAGAAGGTTGTCTGTCTTTCTGTCGGTAATATTCGTGCGTCGCACCGCAACCGTTACCACATCAGCACCGGAGGCCTCTACGGCCCTCTTCGTCTCTGCGAAGTCCTTGTATTTACCTGTTCCAACCCAGAGCCTGGATCTGAACTCTATTCCTCTGATGATCAGCTTGTCTTCCATCCCTTCTCCTCGCCTTTCTTATTCACATTGGCGGCAGGACGTTGCCGTTGCGCGACCTTTTCCCGACAGCTGGAGTACATCTCTTCAGGATCGGGAGGCAAAAACCTCGGAGGTCGGTGCGGCAGGGAACGAGAGAACAGCGATTTCCTACAACCATCTCCATCCTCCTCCGCCCACGAAATTGACGATCTCGACCGTATCGCCGTCTCTGAGCCGGTACGTTCCGTACTCCGCCTTCCTGACAACCTTCAGATTTACCTCAACCGCCACCCTGCCCGGGGCGATCTTCAGCTCATCAAGCAGCTCCAGCACCGTCGCAGCCCTTATGGTATCGGCAAGCTCTCCGTTTATCGTCAGCCTCATAAAATAAAAAACCGCATCCCCTTGAGGATACGGCAACCTTTTCTGATCAATTCCCTGTTTCCTCCGCCGGAATTATCCGTATCAGGTTCAAGGGGTCTCACGCGCGAAATCCGCGTGACTCTCAGGCATCCCTGCCTCCCCCAAGGGTTACTTAAAGTATAGTGGAGCGTTCAGCGCAAAGTCAACGAACCGTGTTGATCCTGTGGGCAAGACAGCCTGCGCCGAAGCCATTGTCGATGTTCATGACTCCTATGCCCGGAACGCAGGAATTGAGCATGGCAAAAAGCGCGGTAAGCCCCCCAAAGCTTGTGCCGTAGCCCGTTGATGCCGGTACCGCAATGATCGGCCGGTCGGTCATTCCTCCGACGACAGAAGGCAGTGCGCCCTCCATACCCGCGACAACAACGATGGCCCGTGCCGTTTCACATGCATCCCTGTTGTCCATCAGCCGGTGAAGGCCGGCAACGCCCACGTCATAGACCGTATGGACACTACTGCCGAGAAACCGTGCCGTGACAGCGGCCTCCTCGGCGACGGGGATATCAGATGTGCCTGCAGTGAGAACGAGGACATCGCCGGTCGTCTTCTTCGCTCCCCCGACGGTAATGACGCCTGATGCAGGATGGAAAACAGCCCCCGTGATCTTCAAAGCTCCATATATCCTGTCCGTTGCCTTCGTGATAAGGAAGCTCCTGCTCTTTTTATACATCGCACGGGCGATCTGGATGACCTGATTTTCCGTCTTTCCTGAAGCAAAAATGACTTCCGGCACACCCTGCCTCAGGTGCCGGTGATGATCCAGCTTGGCAAAAGAGAGGTCTTCATAGGGAAGGTGTTTCAGCCTTTCCGCTGCTTCATCAGGAGACAGCTTGCCGGTTTTTACCGCATCGAGAAGCTTTTTGATCTGGGAAGAATGCATCGGCACGTGAGCGGTCAGAATTCGGACCGTAACGCACGGTTCATAAGATTGAGGACTGCGGCCTTCGGGTCCTTGCCACGGTAGATCACCTCATGGACCTGTTCAACAATCGGCATCTCCACGTCTCGCTTCCGCGCAAGCTCATAGGCGGACAGGGATGTCGCAACCCCCTCGGCAACGCTGCGGGTCGATGAAAGGATTTCCGCAATCTTCATGCCCTTGCCGAGATTGAAGCCGACCGTATAGTTCCGTGAAAGCGGACCCGTGCAGGTGAGCACCAGATCGCCCAACCCGCTCAGCCCGGAAAAGGTCCTGGGATCAGCCCCCATTGCCCTGCCGAGACGTGTGATCTCGACGAGGCCCCTTGTTATGAGAGCGGCGCGGGCGCTGTGGCCCAAGCCGAGACCGTCGGAAATGCCGGACGCAATGGCAATGACGTTCTTGAGCGCCCCGCCGAGTTCCACGCCGATGATATCGCGATGCCTATAGACCCGGAAATAGCCCGTATTGAATATCTCCTGAAGAAGGACCCCTGTGTCCAGGTCCTCCGATGCGAGCGTCACTGCAGTCGGAAATTTCCTGATCACCTCTTTTGCAAAGCTTGGCCCTGAAAGCACAGCAACCCGTCTCCCCGTTACTTCGCGCAGGATCCCGGAGACCGTAAGAAGGGTGCCCTGCTCTATCCCTTTCGATGCGCTTATGAGGGTCGCATCTCGACCGATATATCCGGCAACCTCGGTAAAGACCGATCGGGTGAACTGGGTAGGTACGACATTCAGGATGTACCGGGCTTTTCTGACAGCCGCGTCAAGGCTGCTCGTTGCCTTGAGGCCGGAAGGGAGCGTTACGCCAGGGAAATAGAGGCTGTTGGTTTTCTCCGTATTTATCTCATCGGCGACCTCCTTTTCCAAGGCCCAGAGCGAGACATCATACTCCTTTTCCTGAAGCAGGCAAGCAAGCGCTGTTCCCCAGCTCCCCGCGCCGATCACCGCAATATAGCTCATATGCCTTCCGCTTTCTCCGCTGCTACTTCTGCGCCTTCTGGATCTTTGCCCAGGCGTCCTTCAGCGTGACGGTCCTGTTAAACACCAGTCTATCACGGGTAGAGTCAGGATCAACACAGAAATATCCCATCCGCTCGAACTGGTATCTGCTCCCGGGTACAGCGCCAGCAAGACCCGGCTCGACATATGCGGAGGACAGCACCTCGAGGGAAGCCGGATTGATGTCCTGCCGGAAATCCCCGCTTTCCGCTCCCGGTTCAGGCGTTGAAAAGAGGGTGGTATACAGCCTGACTTCCGAACTGATTGCATGCCTTGCCGATACCCAGTGCAGGGTTGCCTTCACCTTTCTGCCGTCAGGGGAATCGCCGCCGCGGGTCTTCGGGTCATAGGTGCAGTGAAGCTCCACGACTTCTCCGGTTCTTTCGTCTTTCACCACCTTTTCACAGGTGATGTAATAGGCATACCGAAGCCGCACTTCCCTGCCGGGGGCAAGGCGGAAGAACTGTTTCGGAGGATTCTCCAGGAAATCATCCCGTTCGATATACAGCAGGCGCGAAAACGGCACCGTGCGGCACCCTGCAGCAGGATCTTCAGGGTTGTTTACGGCATCGAGCTCTTCCTCCTGATCTTCCGGATAGTTGGTAATGACCACCCTGAGCGGACGGAGAACTGCCATGACGCGCGGAGCCCGCTTGTTCAGGTCTTCCCTGATGCAGAACTCAAGAAGCGCAAGGTCGACTGTGCTGTCTCTCTTCGCCACACCGATACGCTCGCAGAAGTTCCTGATCGCTTCCGGTGTATAGCCCCTCCGCCTCATGCCGGAGACGGTCGGCATCCTCGGGTCATCCCATCCCGTGACGTGGCCCTCGGTGACCAGCTGTATCAGCTTTCTCTTGCTCAGCACCGTAAAGCTGAGGTTGAGCCGGGCGAATTCTATCTGCTGCGGCAGCGGCCGCTGAACAAGCCCGCCCTCTGCAAGCCGCTCCAGCAGCCAGTCATAAAATGGCCTCTGGTCCTCGAATTCGAGCGTACAGATCGAATGGGTAATATTTTCTCTGGCGTCTTCTATGGGATGCGCATACGTATACATCGGGTATATGCACCACGTGCTGCCGGTGCGGTGGTGCTCTGCGTGTTTGATGCGGTATATGGCAGGGTCCCGCAGGTTGATATTGGGCGAGGCCATGTCGATCTTCGCGCGGAGCACCATGGCGCCGTCAGGGTGTCTGCCGTCGCGCATCGCGCGGAAAAGATCAAGGTTCTCCGCGGCAGCGCGTCCCCGGAAGGGGGATTCCTTTCCCGGCGAAGTCAGGGTGCCCCTGTGTTCGCGCATCTCCTCGGCAGTCTGACTGTCAACATAGGCATGGCCCGCGGTGATGAGATATTCTGCAGCCGTATACATGAATCCGAAGTAGTCGCTTGCATAGCGCGGCTCAGGCCCGAAATCAAAGCCTAACCACCTGACCGCGTCGATTATCGATTCGACATACTCCTGCTCTTCCTTCTCCGGGTTCGTGTCGTCAAACCGCAGGTTGCACGTTCCCTTATAATCCTTTGCAATACCGAAGTTCAGGCAGATGGACTTTGCATGGCCGATATGCAGGTACCCGTTCGGTTCAGGAGGGAACCGCGTATGGACCCGATGGTCGTATTTCCCCTTCTTCAGGTCCTCTGTAATGATCTCGCGGATAAAGTCGGTCGGTCGCGAACTCTCGTCAGTCATACCCTGCTTCCCTTCTTCCTCAAATACGCCTGCCGGTGATGCGGACAGACGTTTCATTCTACCTTATTCATTTCGGTTCTTTCACTACGATTCACTTTATGCCCCCTAATATGCGACACTCACTGCGGGTCTTCCGTCTGCATGGTTGGGCCCGGCAGAGGCTGATAATGCGGATTTTCTGCATCCGAAGCGCCAGAACCATCGACCCTGGCAGTAATGCACGCACGGCCTATGCTGCCCCTGTCACCTTTTTGTGCTATAGTGAACAAAAGGTGCGATGAGAATATCTGAAAGAACATCATATACACCCGTCCTCCGGATACTGACGCTGATGCTCCTCTGCTTCCTCGGCATGCTCCTTTTGACCTCCTGCGGCGAAAAAAAGGAGGCCGGGGTTACAACGATACGTTTTGTCACCTGGAAACCCAATCAGCCGGAGGCATGGGACGAGATATTCAGAATCTTTCATCAGGAAAACCCCGCCATTATGGTTCAGGCGGAAACAGGGCCGCATTCCTCGACGGCATTCCATGATCTGCTGACCCAGAAATTAAAGAACCGCTCGAAAGATGCTGATGTGTTTCTGATGGACGTGATATGGACAGCCGAATTTGCTGCTGCCGGGTGGGCAGAACCCCTTGACAAGGTTATGCCGCAAACGGAAAGAGACCGTTTCATTCGCAGCGCCATAGTCGCGAATACCTATGACGGACTTCTCTATGGCATTCCCCTGTTCATCGACAGCGGCGTGCTCTTTTACCGGAAAGACCTGCTGGCAAAATACGGGTTCTATCCCCCCCGGACCTGGGACGAACTCGTTCATCAGGCAAGAACCATTACGGCGGGTGAGGCAGCAGAAGCACGGGAGATCTCCGGTTTTTCCGGACAGTTCAAGCAGTATGAAGGGCTTGTCTGCAATATGCTGGAATATCTGCTGGGCAACGGGGGGGATATCCTCAGTCCGGTGTCCGGCAGAGCAGCGATCGCAGAGCAGCCGTCGGTGGATGCCGTACGCTTTGTACGGGATTCCATCATAGGAGGAATCGCCCCGAAGGGAGTGCTGACATACCAGGAGCCGGAATCACTTGACCTTTTCCTGCAGGGCAGAGCGGTCTTTTTGCGGAGCTGGCCCTATGCCTGGGAGATAGCGAACGACCCCGCACGTTCTCAGATCGCCGGCAAGGTCGCCCTTGCAAAACTGCCCCATTTCGCGGGCGGGAAAAGCTATGCGACGCTGGGAGGCTGGCAGGTCGGCATCAGCGCTTTTTCGCAGAAAAAAGAGGCGGCCGGGATATTCGCGCGGTTCCTGGGAAGCGAACGAACGCAGAAGATTCTGGCGCTGCGGGCCGGCAGGGCGCCGACCAGAACCGCACTTTACACCGATGCGGAGGTGCTGGCTGCCAACCCGCATTTCTCTGACATGAAGGAGGTCTTCCTGTCGGCCTATCCGCGCCCACGGTCACCGCTCTATCCGGCGCTGTCGAATATTCTTCAGCGCTATTTCAGCAAGGCGATTTCTGACCGCAATTCGGACATCCAAAGGGAGGCGGAGGAAGCGACCGGTGAAATCGACCGCCTCCTCTCCCTCACACCGTGAACCTGAGGTGAAGATGCAGCAGGGGCGCAGCATTCCTATCGTGAAGTGCACGGCCAGCCGGTACGGCTGCGGGTTGTGAGACTTTCACTGCTCACACGGGAACGGGTCTTTGCAGCGGCGCTGCTCTTCCCCGGACTGCTGCTGGTCGTTATCTTTGCTTTTTATCCTATCCTCTATTCCTTCTATCTCAGCCTGCACCGTATCATCCTTGGACTCCCGGGCCTCGGCCAGCCGTTCGTGGGGCTCCGGAACTATGCCGACCTCCTGCATGACCGCATAGCACTTCACGCCCTGGCCAACACCCTTTTGTTCGTCCTCTCATCAACGTTGCTGGAGGTAATGTTCGGTCTCTGCATAGCACTGGTCATGAACCGGCATTTCCGAGGCAGGGGTTTTCTGAGGGCTTCGATACTTGTTCCGTGGGCTATCCCGACGGTTGTCTCCTCGCAGATGTGGCGGTTTATCTTTCATGACAAATACGGACTCTTGAATTTCATCCTCTTCGGCCCTGACATTTCCCGCTATCAGGCATGGCTTGCAGCCCCGAGCATAGCCTTCGCCGCCATCGTTACGGCCGATGTATGGAAAACATCGTCATTCGCCGCGCTGCTGATTCTCGCCGGCCTGCAGACCATACCCGATGACCTCTATGAAGCGGCACGCATTGACGGAGCAAGTGCCTGGCAGCAGTTCAGAAAGATAACGCTCCCCCTGGTACGACCGGCCCTCCTGGTCGCGCTGCTCTTCAGGACCATGGATGCATTCAGGGTCTTTGATCTGGTCTTCGTCATGACGCAGGGCGGGCCCGCAGACTCGACGAACGTGCTTCAGTTCTACGGCTACAAGAAGATCTTTGCCGAGGGCCTGATGGGGTATGGTTCGACCGTTTCCGTGCTGGTCTTCCTCGTGACCTTCGTCACGGCCATGGTGTATCTGCGATTACTGGGAAAAGGCATGTTCGGGAATCCGGCATGAAGAAAACGCTCTTCTTCTCAGCAGCCTTCCTTATCGTATGGCTGAGCCTGCTGCCGTTCCTCTGGTTTCTGGCAACTTCTCTCAAGACCGAAGTCGAGATCACGGCGATCCCTCCGGTGCTGCTCCCCTCTGCCACCCTGCATTTTTACCGGACCAGCATCGAGCAGTATGATCTGCTGCACTATGCAAAAAACAGTGTTATCGTCGCGGGGTTGACCACCTGCATCACCTTGTCCGTCTCCCTCTTCGCCGGCTATGCTCTTGCCCGTCTTCGTCTCCGCGCAAAGGGTCTTATCCTGGGTTGTCTGCTCATGGTATCTATGTTCCCGCAGATTTCCATCGCAGGCCCTGTCTGGAGAATCCTGCAGTCCCTGGGATGGCTGAACTCTTACCAGGGGCTCATCCTGCCCTACGTGACCCTCACCCTCCCCCTCGGGATCTGGATTGTGGCAAGTTTCTTCAGAGAACTGCCGGCAGAACTGGAAGATGCCGCGCGGGTCGACGGCTGCGGACATCTGCAGACGCTCTTCAGGGTCATGCTGCCGCTGGCTGCCCCGGGCATATTCACGGCGGCCATTCTCATTTTCATCTATGCATGGAATGAGTTCCTCTTCGCCCTGCTGATCATGACGCAGCAGGACTACCAGACCCTGCCCGTCGGCATTGCCCTTTTTCAGGGGCAATACACGCTGCCCTGGGGTGAGATAGCTGCTGCCTCAACCATTGCAACAGTCCCCCTCGTGATCCTGGTCTTTTTTTTCCAGAAGCGGATAATTCGCGGACTGTCAGCAGGTGCGATAAAGGGATAAGCATGGCACGGCTCAGGGTCAGAGATCTGAGAAAATCCTTCGGGGGCAAGACCGTCATAGACTGCATCTCTTTCGAGGTTTCCGACGGTGAGTTTTGCATTCTCCTGGGGCCGTCGGGATGCGGAAAAAGCACGATTTTGCGGCTGATAGCAGGACTTGACCAGAAGGACAGCGGGGCGATCCATATCGATGATTGTGAGGTCAGCGACCTTACGCCGGGCGAGCGCGATGTCGCCATGGTTTTTCAGAGCTATGCGCTCTATCCGCACCTGAGCGTCTATGACAATATGGCCTTTCCGCTGGTTATGCAAAAGATGAAGAGAGAGGAAAGAGACGCTAAAGTGAGAGAAGTGGCAGCCCTGCTCGGGATAGAGGGACTTCTGCAGAGAAAACCGAAGGAGTTGTCGGGCGGGCAGAGGCAGCGTGTCGCCATCGGGCGGGCCATCGTGCGAAGACCCAAGATCTTCCTTTTTGATGAGCCGTTGTCCAATCTTGACGCGAAACTCCGGGCTGCAATGCGGGTGGAACTGGCCCATCTCCACCGCCAGCTCGGGACAACGACCGTTTACGTGACCCACGATCAGACAGAAGCGATGACCCTCGGACAGAAGATCGTGCTGCTGGACAGCGGTATCATTCAGCAAACCGGAACCCCCGATGACCTGTACGCGCGGCCCGCAAACACCATCGTTGCAGGCCAGATCGGTGTTCCCGGGATGAATTTCCTGGAGGGGAGAATCGAAGCGGCAGGCGGCGGCCTGATCTTCCGGTCGGACGCATGCACCATTCCGGTAGATACCAGAAAAGAACTGAGGCCCTACCAGGGAAGGGAAGCGACCATGGGCATACGACCGGAAGCGCTGATCCCGGGCGCGGGTGACATATCGGCAACGATAGAGTTTGTGGAACATCTCGGATCAGAAGCCGTGCTTTACGCGCGGGCAGGAAGGGCAAGGATAGTTGCAAAAGTTCCGGCTGATTTCGGAAAAAGCATTGAGGAGAAGGTCTCTTTCGCCCTCCATGACAAGGGCCTGCATTTCTTCTTCAAGGGTTCCCGGATCGAACGCGTGGACTGACTCCTGCATATCGGGACGACGCGCCTGCGCATGGTCCTCTCGCATCTGCAGGCACAATCTTTCCCCCGCCTAACACCTCAAAAACGGGGTCATGTTTCCCTGCGGGGCATCCCGGTCTTCCATTGATATAAGAACCTGAAGAAACCTGCGGCAGAGACCGCAGTGCGTAATACTAATAGGTTCCTCAGGCATTTGTGTGGGTTGAAATATCCCCTCCCCTCAGGGGCGGGGGACTGAAAGAGTCCACGGGAAGTCCAGAAGAACTTGCGTATGCAACCGTTGCGGAGGACGGCTCTCCCTGGTCTCTGGTACGGGATGAAAAATATCCTTCAAAAGAAACGCTTGCCCGTCGCAATGCGTTTTCCCAAAGTCAGCGTGAAGGCTCCTGCCGCAATGTATGCGGAGTACGACCGAACAAGATCAATAACGATTTTCCCGTCGCCTTATCTTTTTTCTGCCTTTCCGGGCGATGGATTACTTGAGTTCTTCTTACTGCAACAATCAGCCTTCGAACATGATAGAATCATAGCATGAAGAACGGAGGGGGCTTGTAAAAAACAATAATGGAAACTTATCGTTTTGGATCTTTTCTTGTCGCAAGAGGACTCATCACACATGATGCGGTTATCAGCGCACGGTTACTCCAGAGAAAAAATAACCGTATGCTCGGAGAACTTGCCAAGGACAGAGGGTGGCTGACATATGACGACATGATGATCATACTGAAAATGCAGGAAATGACCTGTGAGAAATTCGGTGAGATCGCGGTCAAAAAGAATTTTTTAACAAGAGAGCAGGTAGATGAGCTTCTCAAAGAACAAGGCGATTCTTACCTGCATTTCGGAGAAGCTCTTGTCATGAATGGGGCGATTTCTCCTGAGACGCTAAGGGAACAATTAGAGGAATATCATAACTCAAGAAAGAACACGTAACAAATTTGCCCTGAACGAACAGGTCCTGAACACTAAATGTCTTTACCGTGATTGTAAACGTAGATCTTGACTTGCTACTGATGCACGAGTCACGAATTGTGTTGACAGATAGAGGCGCAGAGAAGCATGCTGGAGCAGTCCCAAGGTGTCTCACTTCATTGACAATACTACACAGGAAGTAGCTTGGATTCCCGTTTCTCCATGGCAACCATTGTAACATTCACCCTGAAGCATGCATAGCGGTTTTCTCTCGTCCACCGACTTAATATATTTCTACGCACTTTCGGCGGTCACAATTATCAAAATAATACCTCTCAACCGCCGTTCATACTTTAGACTTGTGTCACACAAAAGGATAGGTAATAATATGCAGAAGATGGGACTTTGGCCATCAACATGTTAATGAAGTCATTGCTCAAATATCTGGATACGATACCTAATGCAGTCATAAACTGTTTAGAACCTACGTCTCTTAAGAGGAAAACGTTTGGATGAATCAATTCTTGACAGAGCCCATGTTCTATGTATTTTTAGTTTATAGCGCAAGCTTCCTATTAATGTCGTTCGTGGTATTCCATGGAATAAGGAGAGCATCTTCAATCGCCTTTGTTAATACCTTCTATATGCTTGTCGGTTTCGGGCTTGTCCACAGTATCACCGAACTGATAGACTGGCTGAGATTTATTCTTAAGGCAAACGGAGCCGGTGAATCCGTGGTATTGCTTATATTGTCCGAATCATGCTTAATCACTTCTTTTGTTCTCCTTTTTCAGTTTGGAGTCACCCTTTTGACTTACAAAAGCGATAATAAAAATATTTACCGGTCACTGACTGCTCTGATTTATATAGCCTATGCCGCGTATATTTTGGTTATCGAACCTACCCATATATCACTAGCTGGATCCCGCCATCTCGCTCGACGCACTTTAGGTTTTCCTGGTTCACTACTAAGTGGTCTTGCCTTTTTCAGTCTTGCCAACTCGATAAAAGTTGCGGGGCATGCCAGATTAATTAAAGCACTTGTAATTACTGGAATAGGGTTTGTCTGCTACGCCGTATTTGGAGGGCTCATAGTCGACCCTATAGCCGGTGTCCCTGTACAGCTTTTCAGGGCAGCCTGTGCGCTCACCATTGCTGTCTACTCTTTCTCTATCCTTGATATCTTCAAGGTATCCGGATAGTTGTCCATGGAAGTGTTGTTGCGCTGAATGCAGAGCCTATAAGGGTCTTATCGATTTCTAGAAGAAATGAATGGGCTTAGGACAATCTGGTAATGTGCGGACTCCAGGAAGTTAGTTTGTGTCAAGACTAAATGTCTAGTTGCCGGATTATGCAGCTAATCCCGTCATAAGAGCACTGGACCATTGCACAGTGAACGCTGGGTGTTGCATGGGAATAGACCCCTTGATGATTATCTTCTGTCCTTTAGTCAGTGGAATAGACGAATTTATGCAGAGCCCAGAGTCGCTGCGATTCAGGATAACACCCTTCAAAGTTTTATCTGCTGCATCATTTAGGACAAATTCAACAGGGAAATTGCACGTATGACGTATCTCATGACGATTCTCAATAGTATTCGATGGTCTCGCTGCCTCCCCCCCGTAAAAGCGCACACTGCTCTGCATGAAGATATTGGAAAAGTTCTTTGCGATCTCCGGATTCATTGCCCGCTGTATGTCATTAAAGCATTTCCATGCTTCCCACACCCTCTCTCCGCTCTCTACAAAAATATTCACTTGGAGTCGCATAATGGTTTCTCTTAAGACGGTATTTACAAATTGTAGTTTCTCATGTTCATTGAGGAGCTCATCATACTTCTTTTTCGATACGAGGCCGAGATCGATATAAAAATTGCTCATTTTTTCGAAAATATCCGATGCATTGTGGGGAAAGATGTCCTTGTGAGGATTTGAATCCCAGAATGTCCGCGCAGCCTCTATGCCATCAAGCTGCATTTTATTGAAGAAGTCGAAGAAACTTTTTCTAAAAAGAAAGTTATTCCAGAGGGTCAGTATGGATTTAATTGTTTCTTCGCTAAACATAGCTCCCCGGGCATTCAAAAAGAGTAAATCAGATTCTGATAAATAAATATCACGATATGTGATGCATGTCAAATAGGCTCAGTGTATCTTGTAGTGTTAGATCGAGACGAGAGGAAAACAGATGGCATTTACAGATGCCATTATGGGCAGGCAGGATCACATATCTCTTGTATTATAAAGGAAAGTAAGTAGTTATCAAAAATTGAGACCGTTATAGTGCAGGAAAGATGTTAGTTAGGCCTGCCGGATCTGACTAATCTGCGTATTACGACATGGTCTTTCCCCGAAAAAGTGGACACTGGGTTATGTTTCATTTAGGAGTTTTAGGATAGAAGTCCATTCCTAAGATTTGATTGCGCTTTTCTTTTGGGTTTTTGAAAGGTTCATTGTTCGCCCTGTAGTCAGCCGAAAAATGAGTTCAATAAAGAAGGCTGCCCCTATCATTACGAACAGAAACCCGAGCTGACCGAGTGAACTTTGTGCAGTTTGCCAGATCAAGCTCCCTAAAGCACCAAGACAAAGACAGACCCCGATGATCGAGAGAAAAATCTTACTCTGCGTCTCGTCTGCCAGTACCACGTTGGCACCATTGACCGCTGCAAAGATTAAGAGGAAGCCAGCACTACCCATCGTCGACATACTGGAAAGGTCCACCAGATTGGCAACTAAAAGGGTAACTCCTGACGTAATCAACAGCCCCTCTATTGGCTTTCCCCAGGCCTTTCTTTCCAATATGTCTGGAAGCTCCCCGTCAACTGCAATAACATAACTCAGCCGAGCTGCACCGTATACCGTGGCATTGATGGCCGAAGCAGTTGAAAGCATGGCTGCGATGGCGATCAAGAGGAATCCTGTCTGACCCAGGGACGGCCGGGCGGCCTCAGCAAGTGCGTAGTCCTTGGCATCCACAATCTTGTCAACGGGCAGAGTTCCAACTGTAACTACGGCCACAAGGAAATAGAGAACTATTACAAAACTAACACTTGAATAAAAAGCGCGAGGCAATGTCCTGGGTGCATCTCGTACATCCTGAGCAGTGTTTGCAATCAGCTCGAATCCCTCATAGGCAAGAAAAATGATCATGCCGCCAGCAATCAGATGCTGAGGGGATGACCATGCCGACGGCAGCAGCCTGGTGCTGTCAACGCCCCAGATACCAACTGCAATAAATAAGGCTAATATCGCCAATTTGAGGAGTACAATCCAGTCCTCCGCCTCACCGATCAGCCTAGCGTTCAACAGGTTCAGTCCTGTAATGCCAACGACACTAACCGTGATCAGAATGTGCTTCCAAAAAAGCTGTGAGACTGGTGGAAAGAATGATGCTCCATAGCTCCCGAAAGCATAGGCATACAGCGACAGCATTACGATGTAACTTATCCAGAGCAAAATGTTCGCGCTCCCCGTCAGCAGGCTTGAACCGAAAGCCCGATCCAAAAATGCTACGGTTCCTCCTTGACTCGGATAAGTAACAGAGAGTCGAGCGTAAGAATAGGAGGTGACGAGTGCAACGATACCTGCAATCAGAAAGGCTACTGGAGCTCCTCCGCTGGTTAGCTCCACTGACAGGCCAAGAACGGCAAAGATTCCGCCCCCGACCATGCCGCCAACCCCTATTGCTGTTACCTCCCAGTAACCTATTTTTCTCGTTTCAGATTTGCCCGTCAGCTTCATGCGATTGTTAGACGGCCCCACTAAAAGTACCGCAAGGGAACTATTCGCTGATCCATCGTGTGGCCTCGGTGAATTCGCGGTTGTGAAACAAGCGAACATGCCCCGGAATAGCCAGGCCAAAGACCCGGATGGCTCCCCGGATCCATTCTATGTCCGAGACAACGGCTACCCTTTCCCAGCCCGTCAAATGTTTGAGGCCCAATTTGGTGTCGTCCCACATGGCGGCCGCCTCGAATCTGGAGAAGTCTTCGCCAAGGTAATAGAGGAACCGAACCTTGCGGTGCCGGGAGAACAGCGCCTCCACCTCCGGAATGATGACCGACTCGTAATCCTTGGCAGTTACCGTCCCCTTCGCGGTGAAGCCGAGAACGTTGTCCGGCAGATCGGGAATTTTCTCAACCATATCGGATACTCCTGTGTGTGGTTAAAAGTTCTTGGTCGTTGTAAGGCCACTGACATTATTATATCGCATGCAAAATGCTTTGTAGAATTATTATACAGACATGCGGTAATGCTTCTTACTCGCGACAATCTTCATCGTTGCAGGGTCTTGACACATGCTGACTCGTCGGTGCAAATCGCAACTTCATGCGATTGAATCAGGTCTTATGCTTCTTTCTTCTAGTAATCTTCATTATTGCAGGTTCTCGAAACGCGTTAAGTAGGAGGTGTAAGTCGTATCGCCGTAACGTTGTAGCAGGCGTTTAATTCAGGAATAAGGTGAGAAATGTGCTGAGAGGTGCTGTACACGCACAACCTGGCTTTCCAGCTGACATTTAAACGCACCCCGTGACTGGTTATTACGCTGCCGCAGATTTCACCGGCAACGTTAGCGTTGTCTGCAGTCGAAACTATTCATGATCATTGGGAATAATCTTCCTTCTGCCCTCTGAATAACTCATTCATCCTATGCATCATGCGATATAACTTGCCATCAGGAAGTAATGTTCCTTTACTCCATATGGATTTCGATGCCAAGGTTGTCACCTTTTCCTTGACACCCCCCACTCCTTGCTCCTATAATTCAGCAAGAAACCGCATGAATATACTGTTTGTAGTATGGCAGCATCTGAACTAAGAAGGCATACTATGGGCATGGCATCAGCAAAGGCTATTTTTGGAGCAACGACAGTTCTTCTGTTCACCTGTATTCTTGCGGTGGTTCTGATAGTTCCCCAGCAGGCGCTTCCACAACAGGCCGATCAGACACTTCTCATAGGCCTTATACCGGAGATGAATGTCTTCAAACAGAAGGAAAGGTTCAGCCTCCTCGGTGATTACCTCTCGAAGAAGACAGGGATGAAGGTCCAATTTACCATACTCAGCAAGTACGGCGATATTATTGACAAATTCACGGCAGCAAAAATGGACGGTGCCTTCTTCGGCTCATTCACCGGGGCTCTGGCCATAGATAAACTTGGGGTTGATCCCATAGCACGCCCTGTTAATCTCGACAACTCCTCCACCTATCACGGACTCATCTTCGTACGTAAAGACAGCGGCATCAGAAGCGTCAAGGACATGAAGGGCAAGAAGATTGCCTTTGTTGACAAGGCTACGACAGCGGGCTACATATTTCCACTTGCTTTTCTAAGGGAAAACGGTGTCATAGATATCAACACCTTTTTCAAAGAGTACTTTTTTGCAGGAAGCCATGATGCCGCTATAGACGCAGTTCTCGACAAGAAAGCTGACATAGGGGCCGCGAAGCACAGCATGTTTGACAGGGAGAGGAAGGAGAATCCCAGGATAGACA
>QKDO01000051.1 GCA_003252075.1 Nitrospirota bacterium | reverse complement strand
CCCGAAATCTATCACTGCGACCGGCTTCCGCACGAGGGCATACGCAGCAACGGCGTTCGCTATCCTGTCAGTGCCGAGTTCTTCAGGATGCGGTATCCGGAACCTGATCCCCGCAAGCCGGTGATCGACCACCAAGGTGGAACCTGTTGTCTGCCCGGGCAGCCCTTCAATTGCCTCAGTCAAAGTCCCGGTGTGGCTCGAAACCACAGAAGATATTATACTGGCACTTTCGCTTTTTTCTATATTATTTTCTTTTATGAAGGCATGCAACTGTTCACGGTATTCCTCGGGGCTTTTGAGCGGAAGCGTAGGTATTTGCTGGACTGAGAGCCCGGTGCAGGTAAAATATCCTATAGAAATAAATGAATTTCCTATGTCTGTTGCAATTATCACAATATTTGTACTATAAATTTCAACGTTGCAATAATCATAACAATTGTTTCCGTATCTGCTATCTCAGAAAGGTAATATCGCCAGCGCTGATATTCCGGAGCTCTCCTGAATGCATTTTCAGTTGCAGCATGCCGTTGTCATCAATATCTTCTGCAATGCCGGACATGGTCGTATTACCGATCGCGATCCTTACTTTCCTGCCGAGGGTGGAGGAATCTTTTCGCCACGCATGAAGAAGCGGTTTCTTTCCTTCTTTTGTCAGAATACCATACCAATGTTCTAACTCTCTGAGCAACTCGATGATGATATCGTTTCTCGCCACGGCATGTCCAGCGCCCGATCTCACGGATGTTGCGATATTGCGGAGTTCCTCCGGAAAGTCGGCAGGCCGCATATTAACGTTGATGCCGATGCCGATGACAGCAAGGTTTATTCGGTCGGGATCAGCGCGCACCTCGGTCAGTATGCCCCCCAGTTTCTTATCGGCGAGCATGAGATCGTTGGGCCATTTGATCGTGACCGGGATATTCCCCGTCTTTTGGATGGTGCGGGCTCCAGCAACCGCGGCGAGGACTGTGAGCATGGTCACATCCCGCGGGGCAAGCTCAGGCCTGATAACCATGCTCATATAGATGTTCTTTCCGCCGGGGGACTCCCATCTTCTACCGAGCCTTCCCTTGCCGCTCTTCTGCCTGTCCGCAATAATCACCGTACCGGGGGTGATGCCTTCCTTTGCTGCGAGGGATATGGCGAGGTCGTTCGTAGAGTCAACAGTATCACGGACCAGAATATCCTTCCAGAGAGCTCCTTTGACCCGGGGAAGGAGATAATCCGCTGCAAGGTCGGGAGCTCTGATTAGGCGATAACCTTTCGACGGTACTGCCTCGATCACAAAGCCTTTTTGGCGCAGTCCGGAAATTTTTTTCCAGACGGCTGCCCGTGTGACGCCGAGACGGGTGCTGATCTCCTGGCCGGAGACAAAAGCATCACAGCTCGTCAGGAGATTGAGAATGCTTTCCGGCATTTAGCAGTCTGAGCAGGTAAGCCGCTCTATTCCTTGGGGAGGATCTCGACGGTTATCTTGCCCTTCAGCAGTTCAGCGAACTTCTTTGCATCATCGCTGCTGCCGACAATAGAGCCATAATGCATCGGGATCGCGACCTTCGGTCTTATGTCGAGCGCGGCCTTGGCCGCTTCTTCCGCAGTCATGACATAGGTACCGGAAACCGGCAGAAGGGCAATATCCGCTCGGAAGGTTTTCATTTCAGGGATATAGTCCGTATCTCCCGCGATATATATGCGCTGGCCGGATACGGTGAAAATATACCCTACCCAGCCCCTGTCTTTAGTATGGAATTGCTTGTTCGTATTGTATGAGGGGACCGCCTCTATCTTAATGCCCGAAACCTCCAGCGAGTCCCCCGGCTTTACGGTCTTTATGCTTCCCTGCAGCTTTGCCGCGCAGTCGGCCGGGGCTACGATCACTGTATTCGGTCCCTGTATTTTTTTGATGTCCTCAGGGGAGCAATGATCATAATGCTCGTGGGTGATGAGTATGATGTCAGCTGTATCTTTGTTCCGTATCTTGAAAGGGTCGGTGTAGATGACCTTTTCGCCTGTCACCTTAAATGTGTCATGTCCGAGCCAATGGATGTTCTTAACCATTGCATAACCCTCCTTCAGAGAAATGAGCAGAAGCAACAGCATACAGGCAAGAGGAAAGATCGATCGCATCAGTAATTTCATGGTCAGATTATATCATACCCCATCTTTTCCGGGGAGCATCTGTGCAAAAGGGAGTATAATAGAAAAAAATAAAAGGAGGTTCGGATTCTGGTCAGAAGTGATTTTCACCTCAAAAGGCTTCTGGAGTACATCCATGCTGAACGCGGCATCGACTTTTCGCGCTACCGCCATGCAACCGTGGTCCACAAGCTCGACCTCAGGCTTCAGGGGGCTGGCTGCGGGGATTATAAGGAATACCTGGCTTTTCTGCAGAACCATCCCGGCGAGATGCAGGACCTGGTCAGGACCATCACCGTAAAGGCGAGCAATTTCTTCCGGAACCCGATGGTATTCGAGCTGCTGTATACTACCGTCATTCCTGAGCTTGTCGCCGAGTTCGGGTTCCTCAAGGCATGGAGCATCGGGTGCGGCTATGGAGAGGAGCCCTATTCCGTTGCCATGATCGTCCGTGAGCTCGTTGCAAAGGAAAGCCCTTCCTTCGCATGTAATCTGCAGGGTACGGATGTGGACCCCGATGCTATCGAAAAGGCCATACAAGGTGAATACCCGGAGGGGGAGCTTGTTGAGACGAAACAGCGGTATATCGAAACCTATTTTACCCGGAATGCACCGCCGCCCGCCCCGGGGTCTGGCGCTGTGAGCTACCGGGTGAACAGCGACATACGCTCCATGGTCAGGTTTTCGTGCTCGAACATCATGGATCAGCTGCTTTACAAGCGGGCATATCTGGGCAATTACAACCTCGTCCTCTGCAGAAATGTCCTTGTATATATGAACATAGCGATGCAGGAGGAACTGTTCCGGGCACTTAAGGATATCCTGTACGAAAAGGGCTTCCTCGTGCTGGGCGAGACAGAGACCATGCCCGAAAGCCTGCGGGCTGACTTTGAACAGCCCTTTCCGGGCATCAGGGTCTTTAAGAAACGGCGGTCAGCGTCAGCGCACTGAGTCAGTCATGCCGATGTATCGGAGGGGGTTGTCTGTTGATGCCTCGATGATCTCTGCATCCGGAATGCCGATGCGCTGCAGCCGCTTCACCACAGTGTCAATGGTGAGGACGCTACCCGCAAGAACCCCCTGCTCATAGATCACACCCTTGGCGGTCCGCTGTCCTTTGACCGAGTCGGACACAATGATCAGCTTGTCGAGCCGCTTGTGGTTGAATATCAGCTCGAGGATCTTTGGATGCAGGTGGATGCCGTCAGCGATGACTTCGATATACAGGTCTTGATCTGTCAGGCCGAGGCCTGCTATCCCGGGTTCGCGGTGGTGGAACGGCCGCATAGCATTGAAGATATGCGTGATGCCGGTTGCCCCGGCCTTCTTTGCCTCAACAGCCTGCCTGAACGTTGCGTCAGAATGGCCCATGTTCACCCTGATGCCCATGTCAGCGATCTTTTCTATTACCTTCGCTGCGCCGGGAAGTTCCGGTGCAAGGGTTATTACCTTCACGATGTCCTCGTAGTCATTTACCAGGCGTTTCAGCGCCGAAACAGTCGGCCGCAGGAAGCTTGTCTTGTCCAATGCTCCGCACCGCAGCGGGCTGAGGAACGGCCCCTCGAGGTGCACGCCGAGAATCTGCGCCCCCAGCCGCCTGCCGCCGTCCTTTGTCTGCAGCTCCATTGCCCTGCATATAGCCTTCAGGCTTTTTCTCATATCCATGACCGTACCAGAATAGATGGTCGGAAGAATTGCGACCGTGCCTGCCTTTGCATGGACCCGCGCCATGCTGAGGATCTTCTCATGGTCGTCTGTCCGTGTATCGTACCGGCTGATGCCGTGCGTGTGAAGGTCAACAAAGCCCTGAAAGTTCATAGAAGCTTTCCTCTCCGCGTAAAAAAATCGCTCAGTGCGAGCCTGATGACCCCACCCTTTGACCATCTTCTGCCCGTGTCCCGTTCGAGCTCACGGGAGGCCTCTGCAAGCGCCTCCAGAACCTCATCTTCGAGATAGACCGAGGTCTTCACCAGTTTTTCGTGCTCATGGTCATGTTCGTGTGACATAATTCCGAGTAATAACAATACCATAGACACCGTAGGCTGAGGCAACCGGGCCTTAATGACAAGCACAGGATATTCTGGTAAAGTTATGGGCATCATGAGGCATACAAGGATCACGAGCGCGGCGAACCGGCATATCAGGGAAGCGATAGAGATCACGGAGAAGCGTACAAAGTTCCGGCATACCGCCTTCGTGATCGAAGGCCCCCACCTTCTGGAGATGGCAGCGAACGGAGGCGCCAAGGTCAGCGAGGTCTTTGCCACGGAAGCATTCATGAGCAAAAAAGAGCATCAGGGCTTTCTGCGCAGGATGGACCGTGTTGCCGGAGAGATCTTCGAAGTGACCGATCAGGTTATGGGCAGGATCACGGATACGGGAACACCGCAGGGCATTGCTGCCGTGGTCTCATACCAGCCGGTAAAACTCGGGGAGCTTGCCCTTCAGCAGACCGCGCTCATCGTTGTGATCGATGGCATACAGGACCCTGGCAATCTCGGCACGATCATCAGGACAGCTGATGCGGCCGGTGCAGATGCCGTTTTCCTTCTTCCCGGCACCTGCGATGCCTTCATGCCGAAGGTGATCAGGGCAACAGCAGGGAGCATCTTCAATGTCCCGCTCGTCTCAGCGGTGCCGGATGGCCTTATTGCATGGGTGAGAGAAAAGAAGATACTGCTCGCAATTACCGCTGCTGATGCAGAAAAAGACATCTATAGCGCTGACCTCTCCCCGCCGCTTGCAATCGCCTTCGGCAATGAGGGCCGCGGCGTGAGCATCCGGCTGAAGAAGGCTGCTGACCGGTCCCTGCGGATCCCCATCCTCGGCAAAGCCGAGAGCCTTAATGTAGCAACATCTGCAGCAATATGTCTGTATGAGGCCGTAAGGCAGCGGCAGGGGTGAACAACCTGCAATCCCGAAACGAAAGAAAATACTGTAGCCTGCTGCAATGCCCGGAATGATACCGTGGAAATCGGGCCCGGATGGCCGGGCCCTTTATATGGTATATCAGCTGATGCGTTGCAAGGTGGCGCTTCCGTTGCCGTAATCGATGAACAGTCTGTCCCCTTCGATCTTGAACTTGGTATTTTCGACATAGCCGGGCTTGTTGATGATCAGGGTCGAGCCCACGACCCGGTATTGCTCTGACTCTGTTTCTACTTTGCCGTCCATGTCCGTCTTCGTCGTGACTACGACACCGTCAGGCCGGAAACTCGAGACGATCGACTTGTAGGAATGTTTCGGTTTCGGCACCACACTGATGACCTGCCAGACCGTTCCTGCCAGCGGCCGCAGTTCATCGACGCTGGCAGCCTGTCGCCGTGCAGCGTCCTTCTTGTCCTCTTCATTGCCGATGAGATACCCGATCCCGGCACCGAGGCCGGCGCCGATCAGGGCTGTTGCTCCCCACGAGCCGTGCATGTTGGCAAGGCCGCCGATGGCAGCGCCAGCGCCTGCACCGGCGAGTGCTCCGGTCTGGCCTTTCGTGGCGCAGCCTGCGCTCAGCAACAGCGTCAGGACCATTCCGAAAATACAGATGATGCTTATGAATCTTTTAGCGTTTTTCACTTCTGCCTCCTTTGGTATAGGGATAAGGTCCAACTCATCAGAAGAAATGCAAGGCAACACCTCACCATTTCCGTATGCGTTATTTTATCAGAAAAACCGTGAAAGGCGAGCGGAACAGTGCAGTCCCTGTCGCAGGTATTCTCCTAAGCGCTTATTTCCCGCTACCGGACATTTGCGCCTCAAGACCGGCGAGCCGTTCTGCCGCCTCTTTCGCCTGAGCAGAGTCCGGGTACTTTTCAATGATCTCTCGGTAGAGCTTTGCAGCATGCTCCTTATTGTTCTGAAGTTCTTCGAACTTTGCCGTTTCTGCCAGTTCAGCTGCCTTGTTCGAACAGGCGAAGACCAGGGAAAGCAAAAGCATCATTAGTAGAATGTTTTTCATATAACCTCCCTGGCAGTCAAGATAAGTGAGCACGACCCGCGTCTTTTATTATCATCCTAACGAGTCACATGAGGAGCAGGGGCAACTAACCTTTGAAAGCCCGCCACGGCTAATCCCTGTCGCCTCGACTTGCTTGTTAAAGCTGAATTGCAGAGCAGGGAAACTGACTTGGAAATATGTTCTATCATTAGTGATCACTTTTCTGTTGGTTCATTTTATCTTTCTTTTTTTGCTAACAATGATTTGGCTAATTCCTCTTATTAGTATCACAAACATTATATTGTTTTATCTCACTTTAACGATGCGATATCTGAACAATAGTATACCCTAAGTATTTCCGTGAGAGAGGAACGCACAGGCAAGATGCATGATCCGGCTTCCACATTTGGCCCGGAAAACACGACATTCAAGGACAACTTCTCAAAGCCTTAGGCCCCGCAGAGGTAAATCATCACGTCTGTACCATAGGTCACACGTAGTTTCATGTGACGCGTATCACCATTGATATGTTCTTTTTATGGTAAAAATAGTCTTACCGGCGCAGTAAATGACAATCTTTCAGAAGTCACTGGGCATGTCTGGCAAGGGGGTGATTGGCAGGGTCTGGAGAGCAAAGTCATTCAATCGTTTGCAGTTGATAGGAAAAAGAGGCATAATTAATGCGTCATGCTTATTGAAACAAGGAGGAAATTTATGAAAAAAATGGTAATTACAGCAGTTGTCGTTTTTGTTCTTTTCGCTTTCAATATCACGGGTGCTTTCAATATCACGGGTGCTATGGCACAGACATGGATATGGAGCGATCCAGCACCGTATACCGGCACTAATCCCCTGGTAGAACTTGCAGCAGACTCAGTGACCGGCAATCTCTATGCTATAGACAACACCGGTGAAATCGTGATCCCCGCTCTCGGGACAGCGGTTGCCGGCGTGGTTGTCGCTGGCGGGACTCTTCCACCGGTTAACGATATGGCAGCGGGTCCCGGAGGTATCTTCTATGTCATCGGGGCAACGGTCGTGGGGACGTGGGACCCTGCCTCCAATGGCTATGATACCGCGATGACCCAGCCGTTCATCCCATCCATAGACGCTGGTGGTGTATTCAAATCTCTTGCAGTAGACAGTGATGGAATGCTCTACATCCTGTATAATGGCGCAGACGGTCAGTATATTCTCACCGGAACCCCGCCGGTTATCGCCGATGAGGCCATCATCAAATTCAGTCCCAGAACGTTAAATCTCAGCAGCAAGGGCAACTGGGTCTCAGTTCGCATCCAGCTGCCGGGGGATCTAGATGAGAACCTGATCGATGTTAACAGCGTCAGGATCTCCGAGATCGCTGTTGACGGCTTTACGCCGAAGCCTGTTGAGATATACCCAGCACCCGGTGCACCCTGGAAAGTTGAGACGAATGATGCAGGAGTAGTGGTTCTGAAAGTGAAGTTCATCCGGTATAACAAGAAGGGCGGAACGGCTCTGGATGAGCAATCGCTCACCTATCAGCTTCAGAGCATCATGGCGGGCGCGAACAAGGGCAAATACCCGGTAACCCTCACGATCGAAGGCATGCTCACGACGGGCGAATGGTTTACAGGGACCGCAACATTCAACGCGAATGT
>QKDO01000124.1 GCA_003252075.1 Nitrospirota bacterium | reverse complement strand
ATGATATTGATTATCGCATGAACTTCGGGAGGTCGTCAGTTTTCTGCAGGTACCCTGCCAGGTAAGATGTCCGGCAGCACATAGGATCCCTCTCTATTGGTGCCCCAAACATAACAGGCCCCGACAGCATACGCTGCCGGGGCCTGTTATGGTATATGCGTCCGCTTATTTGTTTACTGCTTCTTTGAATGCCTTGCCCGCAGAGAACTTCGGTACTTTCCGTGCAGCGATCTTTATCGCCTTGCCGGTCTTTGGGTTCCTGCCGGTCCTTGCCTTTCTCTTGGAGAGCGAGAAGGTACCGAAGCCGACGAGCGACACCTTGTCGCCTTTCTTTACTGCCTTTGTGACTGCATCAATAGCTGCATCAAGCGCTTTGCCTGCAGCCGCCTTGCTGCAGTCTGCAGCAGCAGCCATCTTTTCAACCAGTTCTGCCTTTGTCATGATAATCCTCCTAAGTAGTGTATTGTCCTGAAAATCAGGTATTTTCTTTGTTATCAATCCTAGTGAATTGCACCATTTATGTCAATACGAAAAGTATTGTACATCAAATGTTCAAAGATTTTCGTCCGGAATTAACAAAAGATTCATGCAGAGCCGCTTTGTCCGAAGCGGTCTTGAGCTATCTCCGTAATGGCATGCACGTTCTCCCCCTATTATGATCATGGTAAGAGTTTGATAAGGCTGCATCAGAACGATCCGACACATCAGGGTCGCGTGTCCGGCAATGCAGTTTATCCCGGTATGTTGGTGTACTCTGCCATGCCAGGCAATACACAATCACGGCCACATAGCGCGGAACTGCACATCACGCTCCATCTTTGATTGGCGCTGCGTTTGAACCTGCTGCTTTTGATGGTACAATGGGGATCATGGACACGGTGACGCTTCTTGGCATGGCTGCCGGCACCCTGACGACCATTTCATTTTTGCCGCAGGTGATCAGGACCTGGAAGACGAGGTCAACGAAGGACATATCGATGGGAATGTTCATGCTGTTCTGCGCAGGTATCTTCCTTTGGATATTGTATGGCTTTTTCATCAACTCTCTGCCGGTCATCATTACCAATATCATCACCTTCATGCTTGCTTTCATTATCCTGGTGCTCAAACTCCGTAACGGGTAAGTGATTCTTTTGATGCGAGGCGATCCTAAGAACCTTTGGCCAAGAGATACGCAGTCAGCAAGACGTATACAGGAAGCGCTTGCACGGCGTGTATCGCTCCGCCCGCTGAAAAGGATTCCCCGGACAATTGCCGGGGTCGATGCCTGCTTTAGCGAAAGAACCGTTTTTGCCGTAGCCTCACTCTTTACCTATCCCGGCCTTGAGCATTGTGAAGATGTAGTTGCTGAAGAAAGAGCGAGCTTTCCCTATGTGCCGGGGTTTCTCTCGTTCCGGGAAGGCCCTGCTGTCATAAAAGCATTGAAGAAGTTGAGGACACGGCCGGATGTCGTGCTTTGCGACGGGCAGGGGGTAGCCCATCCCCGGGGGCTTGGTATCGCATCACATGTCGGCGTTATTCTCGATATCCCGACAGTGGGATGCGCGAAGTCGAGGCTGGTGGGAGAGTTTGATGACCCAGGGCCGTGCAAGGGCGATTGGAAGCCTCTGTATTTTCGGGGACGGAAGATCGGAGCGGTGCTGAGAACCCGGGACAGGATCAGACCGCTCTTTATATCTCCGGGTCATCGGATTGACCTGAGTTCCTCTATTACGGTCGTACTGCATGCAGTATTATCGTATCGGCTACCTGAGCCGATACGACGTGCTGACCATATCTCGAGGATGGCTGCGCAGAAGGAGGCTGATCATGAACACCAGAGATAAAGTCGCTGTCGTGACCGGTGGAGGGCAGGGCATCGGCAAAGCGACGACAAAGACATTGATAGAAAACGGGTATACCGTGGCCATCGCGGAAGTGGATAAGGAGGCTGGCAAGGATACCGCGAGGCAATTCAGTTCTCGCGGAATTGTACGGTTTACGCATACCGACGTTGCTGATGAGGATTCCGTGAACTCGATGATACGTGACACCGTGCGTGAGTTCAAACGTATCGACCTGCTGGTGAACAATGCCGCTATCACAGTCCGCAGGCCTTTGGCATCTCTGTCCCTTAAAGAATGGCACAGGGTGATCGGTGTCAACCTTACCGGGACATTTCTCTGTGCTAAACATGCCGCACCCCATCTTAAAAGGACAGAAGGTTCTATTATAAATATTGCCTCAACGCGAGCTCTCATGTCCGAACCGGATACCGAGGCCTATTCAGCTTCAAAGGGGGGCGTGAGTGCGCTGACGCATAGTCTAGCCCTGAGCCTTGGTCCACAGATACGGGTGAACTGTATCAGTCCGGGGTGGATCGATACTTCGGGATGGAACAAGAAACGAACCGTGAAGAAGGGCAGACTGTCAGTGGAGGACCATAGTCAGCATCCATGCGGCAGGGTCGGGCGGCCGGAGGATATCTCATCCCTGATCCTGTATCTCGCATCTCCTTCTGCAACGTTTATTACGGGTGCCCATTTTGTCGTTGACGGAGGCATGACCCGCAAGATGATCTATGTGTGATGAAGACAATGCATATGGCTTCTGCGTAGCGCCGACTTCATGACACGCTCAGATGTGCGAAACTGTGTGACGCGCACAGCCAGAACAAAACACCGAGGAACAACCTGAGTAGAGCCACACGAACGAAGTAAGCATTGACAGGCGCGATCGAAAATTGTAGAGTAATTTCTGGTAACGAGGTTAAAAGAGTTGAACCAAATCAGGCTCTTAAGAATTATCCTGCTCGTATCAATAATAGCGATATGCTTATTTCCTTTGTATACGGTTACCGTCCTCTCACCGTCTTTTACCGCTTTACTCATTGAAGACAAGAAGGATGATGCGCTGCGCCTTGCACGTTATTTCTCAACCTCTCTTATCTCGGAAACGGGCGAATTGAAGAAGGGGGAACTTCCCGAGATATTCCTCGACTGTGTCAACAGCTTCAATCAGAATGCACGCTATGCGAAGTTGAAGATTTATTCGCCCTCCGGGGAAATTATCTATTCAACGGAACCAGCGGATATCGGGCAGATTAACAGCAGGGCATATTTCCATGACATCAAGACACAGGGTTCGATACGCGCTGAAGTGATACCGAGAAACAGTGCCTCCCTTGAAAATGAAGTCATGACTGCTGATGTTGTTGAAACCTATGTACCCATCATGAAGGATGACAGGCTCATGGGTATTTTTGAGATTTACTATAACATCTCTGCAGAAAGACGGAAGCTTGACACCCTTATTTACCGATCCTATGGAGTATTATTCGCCATCGCCATAGGTCTTCTTGCCTCGGTAATTGTCACTTTTTTCAAGGCACGTAAGAGCATTGAGGAGCGCGATCGTGCTGAAGAGATGTTACGGCTCCTTTCGCTTACCGATGAGCTTACCGGACTTTATAATCGGAGAGGCTTCTCAACCTTGAGTGAACAGCAGTTCAGGATCGCCAATCGCGACAGGAAGCCTTTGTTGCTCGTTTCTGCGGATCTTGACGGGTTAAAGGTCATTAATGACACCTTTGGCCATGCAGAGGGTGACCAGGCCCTCATCGAAACGGCGGCTATCCTGCGGGAATGTGTCCGGCAGTCCGATATCGTTGCCCGTGTGGGAGGAGATGAATTCGTAATGCTGCTCACCGGCGGAGACGAAGGGTTTGATACGCAAAAACTGGTCGATCGGCTTCAGAAGCTCATTGACAAACATAACAGGAAAAGGAACCGCGGATGGAAGATCATAATAAGCATTGGATTTGCACGCCGCAGTCCTGACAGCGGGCAGTCTTTGGATGATTTAATAGTACGGGCTGACAGGATGATGTACGAGCAGAAAAAGATGAAGCAAGCGTGAGTCGATTCATGTCGCGACAATTCTCACGGGAACTACAAAGGACTCGTCCCTTTTTCAGAAACTGCTCCTGCCAGCCGGAAATACTGCCAAGTCGGTGCTAACCCTCCTTTTGTGGGAGGAGTGATAGCAATATGCCCCGCTACCGAGATGCTGGAAACGCCCCAATTCAGGGGGTGCGTCCAAACGCGGCAACAGGGGTCCTAAAGCCAGGTTGCCTTCGGTTCTTTCTTGGCCGGTTTCTCAGGATAATCGCGTGGGTATCCCAGAAGTATAGGCCCGAAGATTTTTTCCTCCCCCTGCAGTGCAAGGATGCTCCTGACTTCGGCATCCTCCGTTACCATTGCACCGAATCCTACCCAGCAGCTGCCGAGCCCGAGCGAATGGGCTGCCAGCATCATATTTTCACAGGCTAAGGGGCAGGAATGGTCTGCGTATCTTCCATGTCCTATCACAAATACGATTACGGGAGCAGAATAGTAAACAGGGTCTTTCAGTTCAGCATAGCGAGTCCTGATCATTGCGTAACGCTCCGGGTCAACATCCTTGACCGTTTCCAGAATCTTCTTTGCATTCGGCAGCGCAGCGCCGAGAAGCTTTTCCTTGATTTCCATATCCTCAACAATGACAAACCTCCAGGGCTGACTGTTCATCGCTGATGGGGCTTCGTTCCCTGCCTCGATGACTGTCTGGACAATATCCCGGGGAACAGGCCTTGGATCATACGACCTCACTGACCGTCTTTTCCTTATTGCATCGATCACTGCGTTCATTCTTGTCCTCCCGCTGTTTTTTATACCTTACCGCAAGGCAGCCACTTTGTGAAGAGATGCGTGCAGACGTGCGCCCTGCAGGAGAACCCTCAAACGAGACCCCCGTGATGCACTGCAATGCCTGACCAGCGGTGAAGGGTTCCTTGATTTTCATTCCCACCAGACAATACAATTAAGGCCATGGAGATCAAGATACATAACGGCAAAAGCATTATGGCCGAGCCCGGCAAGAGTGTATATCAGTCGCTTCGGGACAGCGGCGTTTATCTCGTCGCGTCCTGCGGCGGCAAGGGAGTCTGCGGCAAGTGCCGCGTGAAGGTGCTCGAGGGGACGTACAAGACGGAGTCGGCTGCAAAGTTGAAGAAAAAGGATATCGGCGACAAGATTGTCCTCGCGTGTACGACCTTCCCGGAGGAAGATATCCTGATCGAGATCCCCGAGGATTCGAAGCTCGTCATAGGAGACAAGATCGCGGTCACCAAGTCTCAGGGGCTGCTTGAGTTCCTCCGGGCAGAGGAGCCTTCGCTCACCCCCATGGTACGGAAGATACTGCTTACCCTTATGCCGCCATCCATAGAGGACAATCTTAGTGATCTCGAACGGATAAAGCGGGCGCTTGCTGAAAACGAGATCAACGGGATGCGCTTCTCTCACGGCTTTGTGCAGAACATGGCAGGTTCACTGAGGCAGCATACCTGGAGCGTATATCTCACGTATACCGAAAACCGGGAGGCGATATCTGTTGTCTCGCCTGAGCGGGCGCGCCACTACGGCCTGGCGGTGGACATCGGGACGACGACGGTAGTTGTCTACCTGGTAGATTGCACGGACGGTACTCTTCTGGATTCCGGGGTCACCTACAATTCGCAGATGCGCCACGGCGACGATGTTATCACGAGGATCATCCATGCTACAGAGGGGGGAGCGCTGACAGAATTGAGAGATGCCGTAGTCAATGACCTGAACGGCTTGCTCAGTCCCATGATCGAACGGAACCGCATCAACAGGGACGATGTTGACTGCGCGGTCATATCCGGCAACACGACCATGACACAGCTCTTCTGGGGTATCGACCCGTCATCGATACGCGAAGAGCCCTATATTCCTACGGTAAATGACTATCCGGTCTGGAAGGCCGGCACGGCAAAGGTGCTTATCAATCAACAGGCTCCGGTATACACCATGGCCTGTGTTGGCAGCTATGTGGGTGGCGACATCACTGCCGGCGTGCTGGCCTCGAAGATGCACAGAAACCCCGAGGTAGCGCTCTTTATGGACATCGGCACAAACGGCGAGATCGTTGTGGGCAATAACGAGTGGCTCATCACTGCGGCAACATCCGCAGGCCCCTGCTTTGAGGGAAGTGGAATACGTCATGGCATGAGGGCGACGGACGGGGCGATAGAGTCGGTGAAGATCGATCCCGAGACATTTGCGGTCGAGCTGGGCATAATCGGTAATGCCCCGCCTGTGGGCATCTGCGGGTCCGGTATGATCGATGCAATATCAGAGCTCTTTTTTGCCGGCCTGATAGATCAGAAAGGCAAGTTTGTCAGAGATCTGAACACTGACAGGATCAGGATCGAGGATGAAGGGCCTGAGTTTATCCTCCACCGCAGCGAGGAGAAGGACATCTTATTGACCGAGGCGGACATAGAGAACATCCTGAGGGCAAAAGCGGCGATCTATGCGGGTATGTCTGTGCTGCTGAAGGAGGTTGGCCTTTCCCTTAATATTGTTGAACGAATCTACATCGCGGGCGGGTTCGGTAATTATCTGAACATTGAAAAGGCGATCATGATCGGCATGCTCCCTGATATGCCGAAGGAAAAATTTTCCTTCATCGGCAATACCTCTATCGCTGGCGCATACCTCTGCCTGCTCTCGGAGAAGATGCGCAGGGAGGCCGAGGATATTGCACGAAAGATGACCTATGTCGAACTTTCCGTATCGAAGGGTTTCATGGACGAGTATATGTCAGCGCTCTTCCTTCCCCATACCGACATCGATCTTTTCCCTTCCCTGAAAGAGAAATACGGCTAGCTGATGTAGCATTCAGGACGGAGGGACGGTCATATTCGGTGGAGATGGGCCGGACATCCCCGAGGATATCTGCTGCCGGTGCTATTCTGCGGTCAAGGTGGAATTGACGACAGATATCAGCATTGAAAGCGCAGTGCAGGCCGGCTTCCTCAATGGCATGAGCGCATGCTAGGGCATTACCAAGACGTTATCAATGAGGCGCGTGTTGCCCATGCGTGCTGCGACCGCCAGTAATACCTCTCCTGCTATCTCATGGGCCTCCTCCAGAGTGTCAGGCTTATAGACAGAGGCA
>QKDO01000119.1 GCA_003252075.1 Nitrospirota bacterium | reverse complement strand
CACCATTCTTATGTCAGATAATGTTTTTAACGGGTCTGGCAGATGTTCCAATGTTTGAATGAGAGATACTGCATCGAATGTCTCCGGTGAGAAATCATAATCGTCAAGCGTTCCCTGCAACGCAGTCACATGGTTTTTATCTGCAGCATATTCAGCCGCTTTTTTGTTGGGCTCAATACCAACTGCGTCAAAACCTATTTCTTGCGCTATCTTCAAGAAAGTTCCGGTTCCACATCCGATATCCAGCAACTTCAAGCCGGCCCTGTGCTCAAAATAAGCAGAAAGCTGGCACGCAATGTCTTTGAGAAATACAGCATCCCAACCCTCTTTCTCCTTGAAATAGGAGACAAAGTTATCATCCTGCACGTATGCATCGAGAAGCTGTATGGCGCTGATCCGGTCCCCCACATAAAACAAGCCGCATTTTTCACATTGTACTATCGTGACGTTTTTCCCGGTGAAAAGAGATTTCGCTATAATATATTTCTTATGACTCGTGTTCCCGCAAATGAAACATGGCACGTCCTCCCGCATTAGCACTGCCAACGCCACCTCATCATGCACATACCTTTTCAATAGCTTTTTCATACTGTCTCACGATGTCCTTTACTTCAAAGTCCTGCGCCCGCCGCTTGCCGGCCTCGGAGAATTGCCATCTCATGCTGTTATCCTGCAGCAGCTTTCTTATGGCCTCCGCAAGGGCAACGTGATCACCGGGAGGCACGAGGAGTCCGTCCATACCATCGGTTATGATCTCATCGGGGCCGGTAGGGCATTGCGTCGCCACGGAAGGAATGCCCAGCGCGATCGCCTCGAGAAGTACGTTGGGAAAGCCCTCGTAAAAGGACGATAGTACAAAGATCGTCGCCCTTGCAAGATATCTATAGGGATTCTGCTGAAAGCCTAAAAAGAGAACTCTATCGCTAATACCTAGCGCAGAGTACAGCTTCTTCAGATTTCCATCCTCAGGCCCTTTCCCAAGAATGACGAGACGACATGCTGTGCCTTCGTCATGCAGCGTCTTGACAGCCTTTATGAGCTGATCAAACCCTTTCTGGCGAGTAACCCTCCCGATACTAATAATAATGGGAAGGGGCTGATCAAACCACGGATGGTCGACCTCTTCCTCAGACAGGGAGCGTATCTTAGAAATGTCTACCGGATTATAGATCGTCGCTATTTTGTTTGCCTGAACATGAAACGTATCTTTCAGTTGCTGACCCATTGCCGCTGAGTTCACGATGATACTGTCGGCCCTCGGATAAAAGAATCGAATGATCATCCTTCTAAGAAATTCCGCAATCCTCCCTTCGAAAGAAACAGCGAACCCATACCTTTCGCTCACAATAACTTTCGATGAAATCCGGCTTACCATTTTCGCAATGAGCGTAACGAAGTTTGTATACCACATGAAGCTGACAATAACGTCCGGCCTTTCCTGCTTGATAAATCGTGAAAATCTGAGGGCGAGTTTTATAAAGACCGTCCCATACATTCGATACGTTTCGTCATGTTCCTTCAATATTTTCACTTTGATTTCGACCGGGAGTTCGGGAAGCAAATCCCCCGTCTTTTCAAAGAGCACGACAGAGGGGCTGAATTTCGACCTGTCGAGATTTTTTAGTATATGAAGGAAAACCCTTTCCGCCCCTCCGCCTCCCAAGGTCGGAATAATGAAAATAACTTTCTTCACATCTTCTTGCCCCGCATACATACCTGCGACAGACTGCTCTCTTTTTCAAGCTGGTAAAGCTCTATATCCCCAAATCCCTCATCCTTATACCACTGAAATACCTCAGGCCAGGTATGTTTCCACTGGTATTTCGGCGCATACCAGTCGAACGTATCCAGCCATCTCCAACGCCTGTCGGGCCAATTCGCCGTAGGCAGCAAAAATTGCGCGGCGCGCCCAATAAAGGGAATTTTGTGAACGTAATAGAGGGGAACTGCTATTGACGACAAATAATAAAGCAACGTGATCGGTAATTTTGTCGTTATCTTTCTCCATCTGTCACTGAAGGCATGATAATGTCCATGTCCATAGAGAAAGACGGCAAACTCCCCCCCTTTCTTTAATAAAGGAACAACGGCGTGAAATGCTTTCCTCGTATCAGGGGTGTGATGAAGCACACCTATGGAATACATATGATCGAATGTTTCCGGCCTGAACGGCAAATTGAAAATATCGGCTTGCACAATATGTACATTGCCACGTTTACCGATATTCTTGTATGCTGCATGAACCGCATAGCTCAAGTCGATTCCGACAACTTCACCGCCCCACCTCGACACTACATCGGCAAATCTTCCTGCCCCGACACCGACATCTATCACGAGTTTCCCTTGTATATCCTCAGGCTTCCAGCCGGTTTTCCAGAGAAAGGTCCTTTCCGACTCATCGTTGTCGTTCAGAATATCCATCTGCACGTCATAGAATTTGTTCCACTCAAAACTGAATGAATCCACATACGTATCGGTATCAACGAACCGGGGAATGAAGTCCAGCACTTTGTACGACCTTTTGCAGCTCGTGCAGACAAGCAAGCCTTCTTTTATATCACCGTTCTCATATCTTCCTTGTTCTACGATAAATGTACTTGAACATGATGGACATACAAGCATTTCAAGCAGTTTCTCCTTCACGTCATCACCTCCGGATGTGCCATAGCACAAGTGTGAATATTAATCGATACTCATGTTGCATCATGAATAGCAGAACCAATTGACGGCGCATCTACGTGCCTCATCCGATCATCCTTTCGCCATGCCTACGCATCCTATACTCATTGTGTAGGAAAAATAGTTCTGTAATACCCTATACGCGCCAAAAGGGACAAAATATTTCATGCACGAGTGGAAGGTGGACGGGATATCTCCATATCCAAACAAGGATACGTTGCGGAGCCCAGCATCTCTAAAGATTCTTTTCAGACCTCTTGCCGTATAGATGCGTTCATCGGTAATCTCGGCAACATAGGCAGTATATTTGGACGGCACAACGGCAATCACACAGCGCGCACAGTTTTTCTGTTCTTCCAGCAGCTTCACGGTCACGTCTCGCTCAAAGTGTTCTATAACTCCCACAGAGAAACATGCGTCGTAGCCGTTATAATATTTTCTCATATCCAAGGCATCCGCCGGTTCAATTGTCAGATGAGACGAAAGCATCTCCGCACTTCTTCTCGCCATCTGTATGACCGATTCACTCTTGTCCACTGCAGTCACCTCATATCCGCATTCCTGCAAATAGATTGAGGACAGGCCTAGCCCGCACCCTATTTCAAGAATTCTGCCGTGCGGTAAAACATGTTTCCTGATCTGATAATAGAGCTGCATATTGTATGTCCAGTGGTCAACCGCATAGTCGAGCAATTTTTTCCCTCTCAATGACGCTTCAAAGTAGTCAACCCAGCGTTCGCTCATATCTCTATCGCCCTTTTTCGGTCACCATATCTCGGCATGAACCTTATCCGTCAAGAATTGGTCCAAAAAGATACATCACGTCCGAGCAACAAGCTCAACCGTTCGACATCATCCCGAAATTCTCTTTTCAACGCGTGCCTCAGCTCCATTTCCATGGAACGCCGCGTCTCATAGCGTGTATTGAATGCACGAAGTTTCTCCAGGGCAAGCGATTGCATTTTCAAGGGAATCTTCAAATATCGACCGAGTCTCAGCAAGGATTTTGGAGGATTCATCAAGGTTTGTTGCAGGTGCCGACTTCGTACCACCTTATTGGAATTCACAACGTTCATATCGATCTCGAAGTTGTCGTCAACATTTAGAAATCGCAATGCTTTCTTATATTCACCTGCAGCATTTTCCTTGAAGTCGTCATAGATGATGACAAGGCTATTTTCTCTTCCAATAATCTCAATATATCGTTGCACCTGATTGGAATACCTTGCAACTTCTCTATAGAAGAGACTTTTAATTAAATAGGTTTGGGCAGGAACCAGCGCTCCGAGTTTTCGCTTTTCTTCCGCATCAAGAGCTGCACCGAAATCTGCTATATCTTCATTGCCTTCATATACATATTGGCTGTGCAGTGAATAAATCATGTCTATCGGGTTACGGAGCATGATGATGACTCTTGCGGCCGGGCTAAAGAGCTTTATTTCTCTTGCAGCCGTTTCCGAGTACAAGTACCAAACTGACGTCTCTCCGATAGCCTTATGATTCTGTGCTTTTTCAAACAACCTTAAATAGTCTTCTCTCCTTGGCCTCTCCCAGCCGGTTATGCTGAATTTCAAATCACTCCCAAAGTAATGTACTTCCTTAACATCAGGAATGAATATTTCCGGATGCTGCTTTAAATACTCATTCATGGCCGTCGTCCCACATTTCGGGGCACCCACGATAAAGAAATTCGGTTTCTTTACTTCTTTTCCCATGCCCCGATCCTCCCAAGAGCAGTCATGTGTATACCGAGCTTGCGGTATACCCATACGACGAATATTGCGTTCCACGTTATCATGCTTACCCCTGTTGCAACAGCGGCTCCCTCGATCCCCCATACAGGAATCAGGAGGGAGTTTAATGTGATATTCAGCACGGCGCTCACAGCAACACCGATGGCTGCCTGCTTTTGATGACCTGTCATGACGAGAAGCAAGCCCACAGATCCCATGGCGCAATTGAAGAGCTGGGCCACGCTCAGAATCGACAGTGCCCGGTTTCCCGGGATAAACTCCGAGCCAAAGATCGTGAGAAAGTATCTGCCGAAGATGACAAGCCCCAGCGCAACGGGCAGGGAAAAGAGCAGGACGGCACGGGCGGAAAGGGTCAGGATATTCTGAAGTCGCTCTTTGTCACCCTGGGCATGGAGCGCAGCTATGGTTGGTGCGAGGACCATATTCACCGACACCAACACAAAGGTAATAAATTCGGCGCCACGATTGGCTACGTTATAAATGCCTGCCGGCACCGCACCCTTCATCGCGCCCACCATGATAATGTCTGTGCGTGAATTAATGATATACATGCTATCGATGAAGAGGAGCGGAAGCGCCGTCTTCAGCCAGGCGCCTGTCTCAAAGACCGGTTCAGCAGCAGTCGCTTCACCCGGAAACGATCTGCGCACCATGAATGTCAGCACAGCAAGAGTGCACGCCGCAGTCATCACGAAAAGCAGTACTGCGTGCTCTGCGGAGATACTCCTTCCTCGCAGGAAATTCGCCCCCATTAGAAGCATGAGGAACAGGATGGGCTGAAAGATCATCTCCGGTACCTGCCCTTTTACGACTTCATGCATCCCTTGGAGTGCCGACTGCTTTAACCGGATGAAGGAGTAGAAAGGCAGCACAAGAAAGGCAATGACCAGGGCATTTCGCATTGCTGTATTTTCGATGGTCATCAGACTCCAGGTAATGACTACGGCAGCAACTGCAAGGACCGTTGATAAAAACAACACAGCCTGGCTTGTACGTTTGAACATGCCGTGCATGTGACCCCATTGCCGCTTTGTGTGATAGACCGCCAAATAGCGGACAATAAGCTTGTCAAAGCCCATTACGGCAAAGACGCTGAGCAATAATGCCCAGGAAAGGGCGTAGCTGTATATGCCATAGCCCTCTGCTCTAAGCAGACGGGCAAGAAAAATGCTAGTAATGAACCCGAGACCCGTCGAGGCAATGCGCAGGGAAAATGACGCGACCGATCCCTGGACCAGGAAGGTCTTCAGTCCGTCACCCTGCACAGGGTCCCTCTTTTTCCCGGGAATGAGTGCTGTCAGTTCTGTCCAGATTTCCTTCACGGTTGCCCCTTACTCTTACTTGTGGATCTTCTATACATATTTCTTCGCTGATGTTGCTCTCTTCAGTTATTTATGAAGGCGGGCTACCGCCGACCAGGCATTCTGCATGCCCACCCTGAGCATTCATGTTGGCAATAACCGTCATCGATTGCCGTTATACTATCGATCCTGCGCTAAGATGCAAAAGGTCTACTTACTGATAAACATCATAGATCGCAAAAATCTTTTCAGCTGCCACGCTGTTTTCCAAAAGCTTCTGGTAGACCTCTTTCCTTCTCAGAAATGTGCTCACGACAACACCATCGTATTCCTGCTGGTGGATATCATGGAAGGGCAGAACAACGGTCTTAAAGAACGTTGTCCCCTTCTTTACATCATCAAAAGCTCCGACAAGTTCGATGTCGACCTCCTGAAGTGAGAGGTAGGCAATTTCAGCCACCTCATCAACACCGGCGAAGACTATTTTTTTAGCGCCAGCCACGGATTGATCATGAAAGAGCTTCCGAAAATCCCTGCGGGCTTCCTTAAAGATATTCGTATAATCCTGAAGCAGCTGATACGTGAGCCGTGTCTTTTCTGAAAACCCTTTTGGCGTGAGGTAATAGGCATATCTCTTGGCCGGTATGGTCGAAATCGTAATATATCCTTTGGATACGAGATTTTTTATGTACGAGTTGACAAGGCCAAGGGCGATGTTGAGTTTTTTGCTGATATCTCTTTGGGAAAGCGGCTCCCCCTTTGATAACTCGTCAAGGAGGAGGAGAGACTTGTAACTGTCCTGGTTTTCAGTCTTTTCTCCGTTCATTTTATGAACGTTCATGGAATGAACATACCATTAGCGCCAGGGCAAGTCAAGCAAAATTTCCTTTATGCCTTGACTTGGCATCTTCCGACACCCAATAGTAATTTATGCCAGAGTCAAGAAAAGTTGCCCTCATTACCGGAGGTGCCCGGGGTTTGGGCAGGCATCTGACAGATAGCTTCATTGCGGCAGGGTATGCTGTTGTCGTCAATTACCTGCATGCTGAAGTATCTGCAAAAGAACTTATAAAAAACCGGGGAATATATGCCCTGGCAGTAAAGGCTGATGTCGGAAATGCAGAGCAGGTCAGGGAGATGCTTTGTCAGACGAACGACTATTTTGGCAGGCTTGACCTCATCATCAACAATGCCGGTTTGACAAGAGACAACCTGCTGCTCAGACAGACAGAAGAGGAGTGGGATGCTGTCATCAGGATCAACCTCACCGGATGCTTCCATATTATCAGGGAGTCTGTTCCCCTCATGATCGAAACAGGAGGAGGTCATATCAT
>QKDO01000017.1 GCA_003252075.1 Nitrospirota bacterium | reverse complement strand
TGAGATGCCCGGCTGTCCTGTCAACGGTACGCAGTGCCCAGATGTCCGCAGAGGCTGACAGTTCTCTTGTTTTGCGCCATCGCCATAGTATGTCAAGCCTCTCGCTGATGTCTCTATCCGATGCGTGTGATGTACTGCGAAGAAGAATGTCGCGTTCAGACAGGAGGGCCGCAAGATCTGCGCCCAGTTCCGGGCACCCCAATGCGACTGAGCGCATCAGCAGACATCCGAGTCTCGGATGGAGCGGTAAGCCTGCTACTATCCTGCCAAGTTCTGTAACGGCTCCTGCCCGGTCAAGAAGGTCCATATCCATGATCAGCCGCTCCGCAGACTCCCAGGCTGCAGCGGGAGGTACATCAAGCCAGGAGAGCCCGGAAGGTTCTTTCACCCCCCATATCGCCAGTTCAAGTACAAGGGAGGAAAGATCGGATATCAGGATCTCCGGAGGAGCAAACGGCACCATGGACAGAAAGGTAAGCCTGCCATAGAGCCGGTAACAGATCCCGGGGCCGAGTCGGCCTGCCCGCCCCTTTCTCTGCTCGGCCGATGCCTTTGAGGCACTGACGGTTATGAGGCGGTTCATACCCGATGAAGGATCATACTGCAGTCTCCTGGCTAGGCCGCTGTCGATGACGACACGTATGCCCTCTATGGTGAGGCTTGTCTCGGCTATATTCGTGGCGAGGACGATTTTGCGATACTGCGATGGCAGGATAGCCCGTTCCTGGTCTTCAAAGGGAAGATCGCCGTAAAGCGGCTGCACGGCAATTTTCTTCTTTTCCGTTTTGAGCACTTCTCTGAGAGCTTCATGGCAGCGCCGTATCTCCCGTACGCCCGGCAGAAAGACAAGGATATCTCCCTTCGTTTCCCCGAGCGCCCTGCTGACCGTCTTCACAACGTTTTCATGAAGCGGCATCATTGCTTTTTCTTCTCCATACCGTTCTTCAACCGGAAAGGTCCTGCCTTTAGATGCAATGACCGGGGCACCGCCGAGAAGCGCAGAAATTGGCTTGCAGTCCAGTGTCGCGGACATCACCAAAATTTTCAGTTCTTCTCTCAGGTTTCTCTGGATGTCGAGGCATAATGCCAGGGCGAGGTCACCATCAAGGCTGCGTTCGTGGAACTCGTCGAAGATTACCATTGCCACATCATGAAGGCTGGGATCTGATTGTAACCTCCTGGTCAGAATACCCTCGGTCACCACTTCGACGCGGGTCTTTGAAGAGCTCCGCCTGTCAAACCGTATGGAGTAGCCGACAGTCTCACCCACGTTTTCATGAAGGGTCATTGCCATCCACCGCGCGGCAGAAGTAGCGGCAAGCCGCCGCGGTTCCAGCAGAAGAATGCGGTCCCGGGGAACCACGTCAAGCAGCGCAATCGGTACCCGGGTTGTCTTGCCCGCACCGGGCGGTGCGGAAAGAACTACTCCCGGATGGGCGGTCACCGCATCTTTCAGCGCCCCCAATATCTCGTCAATAGGATAGACAGCCATAAGATCATCGCCGACAGGGCAGACCGATCTGACACTGCCAAGCGGTCATTCCGCATCCTCAAATTTCTTGCGAAGCCCGGAGAGCCCTTCCCGGTAAGCTTCTGCATCTCCATAATCGACAAATTGATGATACCGCCCGTGAGGACGCGCCTTGCCCGATGCATGCTTGATCGGGCACCAGTACTGCTCGGTGCGCGCCCCGATCTCACTGATATAGGATGCAAGTCCGTTGAAATAACTGCAGTAGTCGCAGTTGAACCGCTCAATGACATTGAGATATTTAAGGTAATGCCGGTCCAGTACGATATGATCCTTCCGCCTCACTTTTGGTATCCCATAGATCGGAAAGCAGAGAGCTTGATACAGAGTCATGCACACGTCCATAAGAAACGCCGGAATGATCATAAGATAGATCACGGGAGCAGAGAGAATATTCAGCGGTCTCGCCGCAAGAATATATTTCAGCAACCCGCGGGCAAAGGTTGCCTGCATGCGAAGGACCTCTTCCTCAAAGACGACCTTTCTTTTCCGTATCTTGTACTGAAACTCCTCTTCCTTGCGCCTGATCTCCTCCTGAACGCTCTTTTCGAGCGCCTTGATCTCTTTCAGGATTTCATTGAGGTGATTGTTCATGGCATCTCCATTCCTGTGACGCTTTTTTTGATCTTTCTCATCGCAGCAAGGCAGTTACAGCAGCTCCAGAACTGTACCATAATCCGTGATGTACGCGATGCAGTAAATCAACAGCCCGGCAGATATGCCGGAGAGTTGCTATAATTGTTACCCCGCGACCTCCGGTCGGGTCCGTTCTTCAAGTATGGCCAGTCGGGCGAGTGCAAATTCCCGTGATGTACCGCAAAGATCTTCTGACGGCCTATAGGAACGGCAAAATCCCGGGCGTCCGGGATGGTCATAGAGGACACAGAGGTTCCGTTCATCCAGGTGAACGCACCGGACACCCGCCGGTTTTCCATAGGGCATGCCAGGGATCGGCGCTGAAATGGAAGGAGCGATACAGCACGCTCCGCATCCCTTTCGGCAGCATATATTCAATAGCCGAACCGCCGCAGGTCTTCTTCTGCGATCCCGAAGTAGTGGCCAACCTCATGAAAAAGGGTCGCCCGGATCTCTTCAATGAGTTCGTTCTCAGAGACGCATATCCTTTCGATATTCTCCTGAAAAAGCACGATCTTGTTTGGAAGGGGGTGAGGGATATCAAAAAATCCTCCTTTTTCCGGATATTCAACACCTCTGAAGTATCCCAGCAGGCATTCCCGCGATGCTCCGGTGCTCCTGACATCGTCAGTCGTAGGATAATCCTCGACATGGATAGTGATATTCGTCAGATAGTCAGAAAACTCGGCAGGAAGCTCTCTGAGCACCTGTTCAGCAAGAAAGATGAAATATTCTCTTCCGGTCCGGTAGGGCATACAGCTATTTTACCTCAGGAACTATAAAACTATACCTCTGACGAAGCGGCACCAAAATCATGCCGTTGCGGTACAATACTATCCATGGGACTGAAATATCTCTTCTATTTTCTGATCGGCGGAACAGTTGTCAGCGTAGTCACCTATTACGCAAGCCACAGTCGTACGTTATTCGCTGCATTTGTCGCGAATCTGCCGGTCATGACAGTCATCACGTTTCTCATGATCTATCGCGAAGCCGGGGAAGCGGCGGTCGTGCCATACGCAAAAGGCCTGCTTATCATGCTCGCGCCGTGGCTTCTCTATATCTTCACCGTTCTGATCATGACACCCCACATCGGTATCTTCCCGTCTCTCCTGGCCGGGTTCACCTTCTATGTAGCAATTGCCTATCTCATCCTGAAGAGGTTCTGAAGCGCCGTTGCACACCTGTTTTTTGCGACACCCTTCTTCCCAGTATTCCATTTTTTGTCATTTCAGAACCCGCTCCATTCGCATCGCGGCAAACACCGCAACCCCATAGCAAAGTATGGCCGCAGCTATGACACCCGTAAAACCCTGTGCCATGGCGAGCATCACAGAGAGCGGCGCTGCCATCACCGAGGTGAACCCGTTGATACCCCAGGCCCACGGGATCAGAACCTGAGGACCCCTTTCAAGGATCATCAATCCGGACGGAAACATCCAACCCATAAAGAATGCAAGGGGCGATAGGGAAAACGAAGCAGCGGCAAAGCTGACCATGATGCCATAATCTGAAAAAGCTTCAAGAAACCGGTCGAGCAGGACAGCCGATAAGATCGTGAGCACGATTACGCCCGCAGCGGCAAAGGCTATCCTCTTGAACGGCGAGAGGCGCAACTTCTTCTGCCAGAGGCTGCCGATACCGGAGAAAACAAGTATCGCTGTGATCGCAGCCGAGGCTGCTGAGACCGGGTCTCCCAGGTGCCGGGTCATCTTCTGGATCGAGACCATTTCAATGAACATAAACCCGAAGCCGAGACAGAGAAAATAGAGACCTGTAGAAAATCTCGCCGGCACTGGGCCTTTCCCCCTACGCAGCCAGAAAAGGGGAGCGAGGATAAGGAGAAGGGCGAACAGGGCAGCTGACAAAAAGGTGATCACCAGAACCACGTAGCCGAACTCGAGCCTCTGGAGCCATTGGCTGCGATAGGTCTCGATGAAGCTCCCGAGAGACCGCCAGCGGAAGAAATCAAAGAAATAGGGACTGTTGTCCGTGGGAGGCGAGATCTGGTAGATCCATTCCCGGAAAAACTTCTCCTGATCGGCCGAGAGGATCTTCATAATGCCATAATGCAGGAAGGAGTAGTTTGCGTGGTCCGGACCTTCCATACTGTTGATCTGGTGAATCTCCCAACTCCGAATTCCCGGAAAATACTCTGCATCCATGGACAGATTTTCTGAAAGCCCGCGGAAGTCCTTGATAACGGCTCGGTCAAGAGGCAGCTTCGCGAGCATGGTATTGACAGCCAGGTAGTTACGGGCAACCAGCAGGTGCTGTTTCGGGTCTCTTATCCCTGCCTCTTCGAGGGCTGAGGCAAAGAGGCCGAGTGTCTTGAGACTGTCTCTTGGCGGTGACTGGATCCCGCGTGTGAGGGTTATTATTCCGCGATCGGAAAGTATCCCAATGCATTTTGCAATCGTCTCCTTCGTGAGCAGGTAATCCTCGTGGAGGGACTGGAGCCCTCCTGTCGCGGCAAACCCCTCGGCAGTGACGATATGGACGATATCGAACTTCTTCCCTGTTCTCCTGACAAAGATATGGGGTTCCTGCGTCGCGACCTCTACGTCCGGCATGACGAAAACTCCCCCGCTGAGCTCAGAAAGTTCATTTCTGAGGAGGTCGTTCAACTGCCTGTTTCCCTGCACCACAGTAATCCTTGACGCTCCGAAACGCTTCGCGAGCCAGACATTTACCCCGCCCACTTCTCCCAGAAGAAGAACATTCGGCCTTTTGATCAGACGATAGGCAAGGGACTGCGGGGTGAAATCCAGGATAGCGGTCTCGCTGACATCCGCTACCCGGAAGATTGTTCCTGCGAGTTCCCCGTCGACAAGGAGGGCAAGCTGTTTTGGCGGAAGAATATTTGCCTGGAGCCCGGCAAAAAGTGTCTGGTGGAGCCGGTCAGATGCGTACACATCAATTCTGCCTCTGGGCCCGTACGTTGTCAGCACGCTCTTCGCGCCTGCATGGTCTGCGAGACGGTTAAGATATGCGATCGTTTTATACTGATCGATCGGCACATCAGCACCATGGGCAATAAAGAAGAACAACATGCCTGTCCCCGAGGGCAGGAGAAGTACTGCCAGAAGTAGGAGTCTCACCCTCAGATGCTCCCGAAATGAGATAAGCCAAAGGAGGAGCGCCAGGAAGATCATAGCAGCAACAGCCTGCGGGAAGTCAAAAGGCCGGATATAGGAAAGGGCTATGATTGAGCAGATGCCTCCAGCCCCGCTGCCAAGGAGATTCAGCCCGTATACGAATGGAATGTCCTCCCTGAAATGGACGAGGCTGAGGCCAATGAACGTTCCGGAAAAGAAGAAGGGAATGAAAAGAATGAATACATAAAGGGCGAGCAGGAAGACTTGTCTGCCACTATACAGGAGATACTGGATATCAAGGGGTATCTGCTCTGCAAGAAGATACGATGACGGTACCGAAGCGAAAAAAAGGAAAATGAAGAGACAGGACCAGAAGGGAAAATATTTCCTGATCATTGCCCCGGCAAAGGTCAGAAACGTTCCGCTTGCGCCGAATCCAAGGAGGGCAATGCTGATGACAAGGTACGAGAAGTGATGATATTTCGTGATCGAGAGAGACCGCATCAGACCTATCTGAAAGGCAATGACCGCCGCTGAAATGAGAAATACCGCAATGCTGTTCGGGAGGTTCAGGCGAAGACGGGTCTCCTCCCGGCGCGAAGCTGGCCTGCTCATTCCCGCCTGTCTACGCCGGTCAACGGTACGAACCTGACAGGCAGGACCTGCTGCGTCTTCAGCTTTCCGGACTTGTCCTTTGTAACCACCATGAGCATCTGGACCTGGTAAACCCCGCCGACGGGTATGACAATCCTCCCCCCCGGCTTGAGCTGCCGGACAAGAGGAGGCGGAACATGCCCGGCTGCAGCAGTGACGATGATCGCATCAAAAGGCGCATGCTCTTCCCATCCGAAATAGCCATCGGCAATCCGCACCTCGACGTTCCTGTACCTGAGCCGGACAAGCCGTTCGCGGGCTGATTCGCCAAGCTCTTTGATGATTTCTATCGTATAGACCTTCTTCACGAGCTCTGCAAGAACAGCAGCCTGATAGCCGCTGCCGGTTCCTATCTCCAGCACAACATCTTCCTTTTTTGCCTGTAGGAGATCTGTCATCAGGGCTACAATAAATGGCTGAGAGATGGTCTGTCCGTGACCGATCGGAAGTGGTTTATTCGCATAGGCACTAGGCCGCAGATATGCAGGAACGAATTCGTGCCGCGGCACCTTCGCCAGAGCGCTCATGACGCGTTTGTCTATATGGTTTCTGCCAAGAGTTGACGAGGCATACAGCGCGTCCGCTTCGATCTCTCGGAGCATCTCCTGGGATTGGATTCCGTAGCGGTCATCGGTAAGGGAATAGGAGGCAACAACGCTCCCTGCGATGAGAATAAGAATTAACAATATTCTGATCATGGGGGTCCCTGGAATCATTATATCGCATCCTGACCCGTAGCGCAGCAGCAGGGAAGAGGGATAGGGAATACAAAACGAGAACGGTGTGCTCTATTCAAGACACAAAAAAAGGCCCCGAACGCGTTATCCGGGGCCTTTGTTATTAATCCGGCAGCTACCTACTTTCCCAGGACCTCACGATCCAAGTATCATCGGCCATGGAGGGCTTAACTTCCGTGTTCGATATGGGAACGGGTGTGACCCCTCCGGCAAAACCACCGGAAACCTTAATTTCCAGAGCAAAAGTATACCATCAAAGAACCGTTGTTTGTCAAGGAGTTTTTTGACAACAGGAGGGAAGAGAAATAAGGGTCAAGCCACACGGCCAATTAGTACTGGTCAGCTGAACATATTACTATGCTTACACCTCCAGCCTATCGACGTGGTAGTCTACCACGGGCCTTCAGGGGGATTGC
>QKDO01000037.1 GCA_003252075.1 Nitrospirota bacterium | reverse complement strand
CTCTGCACGCTGCCGAGCGGACGGATTTCGCGGTCATCAATAACGCGAAGCAGCTTGGCCTGAAGCTGGGCGCCGAGGTCGCCGATTTCATCAAGGAAGAGGGTCCCGCCGTCTGCTTCCTCGAAGAGACCGCGCTTGTTCTGAACAGCCCCGCTGAAGGCTCCTCTCACATAACCGAAGAATTCCGACTCGAGAAGGTTCTCGGGGATGGCGCTGCAGTTAATGGGAATGAATGGGCGGTCTCTCCGTGAGCTGTTGTAATGAATCGCCCGGGCGAAGAGCTCTTTCCCTGTGCCGGTCTCTCCGAGAATGATGACATTGCTTTTGGAATCTGCTATCTTCTTTACCTCGGCGATGAGAGACTTTATAGCGAGGCTCTCTCCTACGATCTGCTCAAAATTATACCGTTCCTCGATCTGCTTCTTCAGTATCTGGTTCTCTGACCTGAGCGCCCGCTCGCGGAAGGCGTTCTTGACAATACGTTTCACTTCCTCATGAATGACCGGCTTGATGATGTAATCGTATGCACCGCCGCGCAGGGCGTCTATGGCGGTCTCAAGTGATGCGAAGGCGGTCATGACAATTACCAGTTGGTCTGAGGAGATTTCCTTGATCCTCTTGAGAAGTTCGATGCCGTCGATGCCAGGGAGCATGATGTCGGTCAAAATTAGGTCATACGACCGCTCAGCGATAGTCTTGAGCGCGGCCTCGGCATCGGCCACGGTATCCACCTCATATCCCTCGCGCACGAAAACGCGCTTCAGAGACTCCCTGAGGGTCTGCTCATCTTCCACCAGAAGGAGATTTTCCGCCATGCGTTACTGCCGTCCTGTGCTCTTAACAGCACTCATAGGACAAACTCCGATATCGCTGCTTACGACGAAAAGGCATAGTACCGGAGCCAGACATAGAGCGTAGAAATGGCAACCGTCAGGATCATGATCGGCATGCCGTATGCCATGAACTTCATAAACGAGATCCGTTTCCCTGCCTTTTCCGACATACCGACGACTATCACGTTTGCCGAAGCCCCGATCGCCGAACCATTGCCTCCCAGGCATGCCCCCAGTGCCAGCGACCACCAGAGCGGCATCAGGTCGGCATGCTGCAGAAGCGCACGACCGGTCTCGTCCGGCCATATCTGACGAGCCATATCAATAATGAGCGGGTTCATGGTCGCCACATAGGGAATATTATCCACAATGGCAGAGGCAAATGCGGAAAACCACATCACCACCATCGAGGTGGCTAAGAGATTGCCCTGGGTCAGCGCCAGCACCTGTATCGACATCCACTTGATCAGCCCTACCTTCACCACCCCGCCGACGATCACGAAGAGCCCCATGAAAAAAAAGATTGTCGGCCATTCGACCTCTGCAAGAATATGATGCGGTTCATGGGTGCCGGACAACAGAAGCAGCAGCCCCGCCCCGAACAGCGCTACGGTCGCCGGCTGAAAATGCAGCATCCCGTGCAGGACAAATCCGGTCAGTACCATGGCCAGGACGATCAGGGACTTCTTCAGCATGACCGGGTCCTTGATAGCCTCCCGCTCGTTCATCTGCATGATCCGCTGCTTGAGTTCGTCCCGCGTCCTGAGCTTCCTGCCCCAGATAAACTTGATCGCAAAAAGATAAAAGACCATCATCACGACCACGATCGGTGCAAGGTGGTAGATAAAGGCCATGAAGTCCAGTTGCGCCTTCGATGCGATCATGATGTTGGGCGGGTCGCCGATGAGTGTCGCCGTGCCCCCGATGTTCGACGCCAGGGCACAGGATATGAGATACGGAATCGGGTCCACTTCAAGCGCATCCGCAATGAGCAGGGTCACCGGCGTGATCAGGAGTACCGTCGTCACGTTGTCGAGCAGTGCGCTCAGCACGGCGGTTACCAGGGCGAAGATCGCCATGATCCGGAAGGGCTCGCCCTTTCCCCATTTGGCGCTTTTGATCGCAATGTACTCAAAGATGCCCGTCGGCCGCATCAGGTTGATGATGATCATCATCGAAATAAGCAGGAAGATGACGTTCCAGTCTATGCCGAACTCCTCCAGATGAAATGCCTCGTGCTGCTGGAGGATCTTCAGAACCAGCATCAGGGACGCCCCCATGATCGCAACAATCGTCTTGTGGATCTTTTCCGAGACGATCACTGCATAGGCAAGAACAAAGATCACCGTCGCCGTCCAGAATGTTGCGTCCATCACGAACGGTTGTGCCGCTGCTTCATGGGTCATCTATGCTTCTTCTCGGGCTCGTCGAGCATGGATTTGGTTATAACAAAAAAGACGTCCCTTTCATACAGCATGCCGGCAACCTTGCCTTCCTTGTCCAATACGATGAGCCGTTTGACATCCTTTTTCAGCATGTGGTCGACACACTCCATGAGAGGTGCATCCTCGGGAACGGTCACGACCTGTTTGGTCATGACGGACTCCACGCTCTTTCCGGACACCTTCTTTGCCAGTGACTCTACCATGCCGTCCCAGGTGAAATCGCCAAGGTCCATCAAGGACATATAGGAGGGGAATACTGCCTTGAGAATGTCGCCCATGGAGAGATGTCCAACCAGTTTTCCGCAGTCGTCCAGAACCGGCAGGCCTTTTACGCCGATCCGCATTTCATCTCTTCTGGCGCTTTTCAGTTTGTTGACTGCATCCTTCAGGGTGTTCGACGGTTTGAGAAATTCATGTAGCGGAATCATAAGGTCCCTTGCTTTCATCTCATACCCTCTCTTTATGTTAGAATGACTGCCGTACTCAGCCCATTACCGGGATGCTGATCGTGAATGTAGAACCCTCGTTTCGGGCACTTTTGACGGATATGCTACCATGATGCTCTTTGATTATGCCATAACAAATGCTCAGGCCGAGACCGGTTCCCTTGCCATGAGGTTTTGTAGTGAAAAAGGGATCAAATATCCGGTCAATCACATCAGGTTCTATACCGGCTCCCGTATCACTGAACCGGATATCTACCGCAGTTCCCATACGTTCGATACTTATATTGAGACTTCCACCATCAGGCATAGCATCGAGAGCATTCAACATGATGTTCAGGAAGACCTGTTGCATCTTGTCAGGATTAATGTACATATCGGGAATGTCGGATATCATGGTCTTGAACTGGATATTTCTGAATCGTTTGTCATATTTGACCAGATTCAGCGTTCGCTCAAGGATATCCGGGATACTGCAGAGCATCTTGTCCGATGCCGAAACGCGGGCAAAATCACCCAAGCTCCTGACGATCCTCACGATCCTGTCGATATGAGTATTGATCGTTACCAGGGAGTCATGCAGGAACAGGCTGTCTTCACAACTCCCCCGGTTCAGCGACCGTAATTCCTGGACGAGAGAAGAGATCGAAGCAAGGGGGTTACCGATCTCGTGAGATATGCCTGCTGTTAGTTTGCCGAGACCGGCAAGCTTCGAGGTCTGCAAGAGCTGTTCTTCCATCTTCATCTTTTCCGTTATATCCTCAATGATAACGACATGGCCTCCCGCCGGGTCCTTGAACGGGCTTATATTCACCTTGAAGGACTGGTGTGCCGGCGTCTTGACAATCGCTTCCCGCTGATCCCTGGCTACCATCATCTGCCGGGTTACCCATGAGAGGATATCGGTGATCTTCCGATCAGCGACAGCTTCACGCTTTTGCTGCATTAGCGATTCCATTTCGCGGTTCCAGTATTTTATGCGCAGCGATGAATCAACCGTAATAATTCCGACCGGCGCGCTTTCGATGATATTCTCGCTGAAATTTTTCAGGTATGAGAGGTCGCGGTTCGCTTCAGCCAGTTCCTGCCGGGACAAACGAAGGGTATCGGCCATATGCTTGATCGATTGGGAAAGATCTCCCCGCTCCTTCTCCGTCAGCGTCAACTTATCTTCCAGAATGATGGTTGCAATGGATGTGCCGAGCACGCCCGAGAGAATTCTCTCCGCCTCATTCCTCAGCCGGAGGAGGTCCTGGCGCGATATCGTGTCCTGCGAGAGACCGTTGTTCACAAGAAAGCTTCTCACGAAGGCATGAGCCTCCCGCTCCCCTATGTACATCGCCAGGATCTCCTCGATCTGCTCGATGCTATAGGTGCTGCCATATTCGGGGATACCGGGGGCATAGGAATCAACGAACTTCAAGGCCTGCCGCTCCTCCTCTTCCGACTGCCCCATAAACAAGGAGAACCCAACATAGAAGAGCAGATTGAAAAACAGCCCCCAGAAGAGAGAATGGCTCCACTTGTCCATGCCGCTGAGGCCAAAAAGCGCATGCGGGTTGAATATCTTTGAGTGCAGCACAGCGTAAAAGATACCCTGTTCCTCCAGTATTCCCGATTTGATAAGAGCCGGCATGAGGAGCGTATAAAACCATATCAGGAATCCGGCAACAATGCCGGCTGTTGCACCAAGTTTATTTCCCCGCTTCCAGTAAAGACCGAGGATTATGGCCGGCGCAAAAATCGTCACCGCCTCGAATGACTTAAGGCCGATATCCACCAAAGTATAGAATTCCCCCACAGAAGTAGCGAAAAAATATCCCAGGGCTATGCATCCCATGATCACCAGCCGCTTGATGTTGATGATAAAGATCGGATAAATAACCTCAAAGAGCTTCCTTTCACTGAAGCGGTAGACCGTCGGCATGATCAGGTTGTTCATGACCATGTTGCTCAGCGCAATGGATTCCACGATGATCATGCCCGTAGCGGCTGAGAACCCTCCGATAAAGACGAACAGGGAAAGAAACTGTTGCCCCTGCTTCAGGGGTATGGTCAGAACAAAACTGTCGGCTGTTTTGGGGTCGCCTCCAAGGAGCAACCCACCGAATGCCACGGGTATCACAAAGACATTTATCAAAAAAAGATAGAGCGGAAAAAGCCACATGGCCTTTGCCACATGGTCCTGATCGGAATTCTCTACGACGGCGACATGGAACTGCCGGGGAAGGAACATCACGGCCATCATGGAAAGGAAAAGGAGGGAAGTCCATTCACTAAAGCTGACCGGCGTACCACTACCGAGATAGAGCAATTCACCGTATGCAGACCCCTTGAGTCTCGAAAAAATATCTCCAAACCCATCGAAGAGCCCGTAGGTGACGAATATCCCGACTGCCAGAAAGGCAACCAGCTTGACAAGTGACTCGAAGGCGATCGCAAAGATCAGGCCTTCATGCCGTTCAGAGGCATCCAGCTTTCTCGCTCCAAAAATGATCGCAAATATGCCGAGGGCAAGCGTTATCAACCATCCCGCAGTCGCTGTACCACGCTCCTCACCGACCATAATGGTGAACGTGCTCATGATCGCTTTGATCTGGAGCCCGAGATACGGCGTTATGCCGGCAACCGTAACGATAGTGACCAGTGCCGAAAGAAAAAGCGAATTGCCGTATCTCGACCCGATGAGATCGGATATGGTCGTGATTTTGTTCATCTTCGCGATATTGATGATCTTTCGGAGAATAACCCACCATAGCGATGCGACAAGCGTAGGCCCAAGGTAAATCGTCAGGAACTCGAAGCCGGACGTGGCTGCCTTGCCTACGCTCCCGTAAAATGTCCAGGATGTACAATATACGGCAAGGGAAAGCGAGTAAACATAGGGGTTAGAAACGAGGCTTTTCCCTGCCTTTTCACGACGCTCTGCAATATAGGCGATCAGGAAGAGCAGGCTGAGATAGGCAAAACTGAAAAAGAAAAGGGTCCAGCCCTTAAACATCCCTGTCCCTGCCGCTGCCCTTCGGCAACGAAACTGCCAGGAAAACGGTCGCAATAAAGAGCCCCCAGACGGCAAAAAAATACCCGGGGAGCACCATATTGAAGATATCGAGAAAGGGCCAGTTAAAAAGAAGTACACCGATAAAAAAGAGAAAGAACCAGAACTCCTTGTTATGCATACTGAGAATGTATCACGACTACTGATTGAATATCAATCATACGAATCGCCTTATTAAAGAAACGAGGCGTGAGCAGATGGCAGCCTCACATACAAATCGATATGGAATGTAATCGAAAATGGTCTTCTTGGGAAAGAAGAAAGGAGGAAGGAATAAGGCCCATGATGAACAGGAGGAAGAACGCAAAGAAGTAGCCCTTGGCTTATGACACTAGCGCAGTAAAGAAGATTCGCGTAAGCATACCTTATATATCATGGATGTCCTCTGCGGCAGGAGGCTCTTGCCGGTGCTCTGGTTGTCGTGCTGCTACTATCCGGCTGTTGAAAAAAGGACGCCATCAGGCGCGGCGTTCTATGTCGTCGAGGTATGCCTTCAGAATGCCATGGTCTTCTTCGCTCACGGCAACAAACTCTATGCCGATATCATACTTGATCGAATGTCCGGCCTGGCTTTCCGCCTGATAGGCAATACGGCCGGTGACCGCCACACTTGTGTTGTCCAGCGCCATCTCCATTTCGTACAGCCTGTCCCTCGCCAACAAAGAATCGGTCTCTATCAACATCCCGGAGAGGCTGATCTGCTTGACGCGATATGTACAGGAAAGATCGATGTCGGCACTTTCGTACTGCTGCACCCTGAACCGCACGCCAAGCATTCTTTTTTCGAAGTGGTCATGTCTGTTTTTCCCTATATACGCCATGAGCTGCGTCGCCGAATCGGTAAGGGTGTTGGTAAACCTTATTCCTAATTTATAAACCGGAACCACCTCACCATTCTTAAGCATTTTTGAATGACTGAGGGCTGACCACATGACCCTTCCCCGCAGATGCAGCTGGGCGTCCTCGACTCTGAACTTGAGCGCGTATTCCCGTCCGATAGCAAGCTGTTGTGTCGTTGTAATGGCGGCACCGTGCATACTGATGTCCAGGATGTTGATGTCAGATGAAAAGAGCATGCAGCCATGGAGATAATCGACCTCATACCGTTTGAACCTTCTCTTTCCTATAGGGTTCTTGGACATGTTCTTTCATGCCGGAACCATGCAGCGCAGTGCGAAATCAGGGCAATCAAGATCTGGCTATGCCGCAAGAACCACGCCGGCATAGCCGACAACACTTTCGTAATCGCCGCTTGCGTCACCGGACGTCATGTAGTAAGCCAGACGTGCTGACGTGGCCCCGAGTATCTTGGAGGCGATGAGCATGACTGT
>QKDO01000110.1 GCA_003252075.1 Nitrospirota bacterium | reverse complement strand
ATTGTTTGCCAGGGGACCGCGCATGTCTATAAATGGATCAAGGAGATTCCCACGCTGAAGATTGTCCATGGCACCGATATCTTCCTCGACCCCGGTGACGGGTACACCGGCGGGGTCAAGCAGATGGAACGCCTGCTCAAGTGGTTCACGCCCTACGAGATCCTGAAGATGTCCACCAGCAAGCCTGCCGAGCTGCTGAAATTGTCCGGTCCTCGTAATCCTTATCCTGGCGATCTGGGTGTCGTGAAAGAAGGCGCCTACGCCGACCTGCTGCTGGTCGAGGGGAATCCTTTGGAAGACCTGAAGGCAGTGACCGACAAAGACAACCTGAAGATCATCATGAAGGACGGGAAGATTTACAAGAACACGGTCAAGTAAACAGACACAAAAAGAGTGTTAGCAGGAAACTATCAAATAATTGGTTAGGCGCCATGGCAGAGCACATGTCGGAATTTGAATGGTATGACGCGTGGATCTTGGCCGCCGTGGTTTATGCAAGCGAAGGCGACGCCCCGATTTCTCTGTGGCGATTGATTGCGATTGCCGATGCTCTTAATAAGGCAATCGTTAGCCGCGGCGAACTGGAGCTCGCACTAGGGCGCCTTGTTGGCGCCGACTATGTTCGGGTCGTGGCTGAAGGCTTCGAAGCTACGCCCAAGTCACTTGCGCTTAAAGTACCAGGACCCCCGGTGGAAAGCATCGCCAAGGCCATTGGCACAAGGGAGTGGTCGGCACAAGCAGAAATGCCGCGAACGACCGGCGCAACCTACGTGACTGGTGAAGCCTACGAGAAGGCGGTCAAGAAGTACCATAAGCAGTTTTGGAAGGAGTACCGAAATCTTGCAGGGAAAGATGACGCCTAACCGCCGCATCGACGTCAACCGCTTCGCGGTGGGTCATGCGGGACGTTGAACCTTTCTTCTGGTATTCCTCACTTTTCGTTCTCCATCTCTTTTGAATAATTGGAGGTGCAATCCACCTTTACAACGTTCTATTACATGATGCACTGCAGATCCCGGAGTAAAGTTAATTTAGCTTATTTCCCGTGGAGAATGTCCGTCCACCTGATGGCCTCGGTATCGCTGATCTTGCCCAAGTAAATCTGGGTAGTCTTCAGGTCCTGATGCCTCAGAATGATTTTGAAGATGATTTCCAGCGGGACGCCATTTCTGCTGGCATAGGTCGCTGAATGTCTGCGCAGACCATGGAGTGATATTTTGACATTCAACTTCTTGCCGAGTCCCATGACCAAGTTCCTAACGGTGGTATAGCAGAGAGGAAATACCCTGTCGTCGGGGGAAAGTTGTTTGCCCGTTATATACTCTGATAGCCTGGCAGCAATATGTTCAGGCATGAACGCAACCTCAGCATCCCTGCCTGATTTCGGGTCTTCAATGAGAATCTTTCTGCCCGAAAGGTCCGCGACCCGTAGATTGAGAACTTCGCCAATCCGTAAGCCGCACCGCGCCTGCAGTTCAAGGATAAGCCGATTCCTGACACTTCCGGCATTGAAGATCATCTCGTCCACCGTCTCCTTATCAAGAATCTTCCGCGGACGATGGGGCATGTTCTTGTATGCCTTGGCCAGCACCGTCGCATTGCAGGGATTCTTGGCATTTACTCCTGTCACCTCAATGACATAGTTGAAAAACGCCTTGATCTGCGCATAGCGAAGGTGGCAGGTGGACCTGCTCAACCCTTCGGTACATGCCTCAAGGAATTTCCCAATCTGATCGGCTGAGACAGAGATCACTTCACAGGCCGAAAATCTTTCCAGAAAGCGGTCCATGAACGTGCCGTAACTCTTTAGGGTGCTTTTCTTAACTGTACCCTTTTGATGCTTCTTGAAGAGCTCTATGGCTTCTTGGATAATCATGCTGATACCTCCTTATGTCAGGTTGCCGGGATCTGCATAGTTTCACTGTAGGTAAGAATGTGCCGGTAGGCGACGCAGTGGCACACGGAGTCAAGCAGGGTAAAGGTAGACATCTCTCACTGGGAATCCACATCGTTGAAGTGAACACTATAAACGTTTCTACCGGGAATTCACGCAATTGATATTTGAGTAACAGTATATCGATAGACTCCAGTGAGTAGTCCAAGATGCTTCATCGGGCGTTTTTCTGGACGAACTGAACGGTTATGAGCAATTGAAACTTTCGACGATTACTGTGAGAAAGTTGGAGCGAAGCAGAAAAATTCGTTGATGCTCTACCTGCCGCGCGATTTTTTGTTAAAGATCTTGTTCAGGAGCATATGCGGCTTCAGCCGCTGTTGCAGTTCGGAAAACGTCCGTTCTCCGCGCATGATCCTGCAGAAGACGTCCCAGGGATAATCATTGTTTTTTATGAGCTTAAAGGCATATGCAGAGAGATAATTAAACGCCTGGGAAAAGTAATAGGAGGATCGCAGGTCAGATAAGGTCTCCCTGTCCATCGCCCGTTCATATCCGGCGAGGGCATGTTGATCGCCGGCAAAATAGGCGGCAATATGCCCGGCCAGCATCTGCGCAGTCTTTAACGCGTAATATATGCCCTCGCCTGTCCAGTAATCAGCAGCGCCGGCCGCGTCTCCGATCAAAAAAATCCGATCGAAAGATACGGGGCTGTGCGTGATCCTGTGCGGAATAGAATGCCCTCGTAGCACAACGTTATCCGGATCCACACCTAAGAGCTTCAGCCAATCAGAAAGATGAGGTCTGAGGCTTACTGCATCCCTCAAACGGCCTATGACACCGACTGATGCGGTTTCTTTCTTGGGAAACACCCAAAAATAGCCATCCCGTAATCTGCCGAAATCCAGCCTGATGGTGTTGAAATCGAAAGGGCGAAGTGCGTCCAAGGGAATTTCGGTCTGCAATCCGAAATGGCTCCGGGATATGGGGTTCAAAGATATCTTTCTTGCCAGAAAACTTTGAGCGCCGTCGGCGCCTATGGCTATTTTGCAGCGTATCTCTTGTTTGTCGGATGTAAGAATATATTCATCACCGTCTTCTCTCAGATCCTTTATTCTTTCCTCATCAAAAAGATGGGCACCTTTTTTCTCGGCATATTGAACCAAATAATGATCAAAATCCCCTCGATCAACAGTGAAAATAAGAAGCTTGTCCGTATATTTTGTGAAGATGTGCTGAAATTTATGGCTTACGGTTGCCCCATAGATCTTCTTCTGAATGACCGGGGTAATATCGAAGGGCAGGATGTCTGAAATTTTTGCCGACAGGCCTCCGGCACAGGTCTTTATTCTGGGAAGCTTCTCTTTTTCGAACAAAGCCACGCGCAGACCATGGACCGAAAGTTGATATGCCAGGAACGATCCGGCAGGACCAGCGCCGATAATAGCGACATCATATATTTTCTGATCATTCATCAAGCAATAATATGCGCAGTTGTTCTGAGTAATAGTATCATTTCTTCTTAATAAATGAGCTTTCTGATTAGGGGCATGCTGTTCTGCCCGCCCGCAGCCCAGTCTGTTGGACCCTGTTATCGTCCACCAGAGAAAGGCAGGAGGCCCGAGTTTGGACAATCTCTTCTTTGTGCCCGAATTACCAGCAAGATGTGCTCGGGCCGGCATGTATGAGCATAGGATAGGGGGAGTCTGCCCCGGACAGCCGAGTTCGTGAGCGTGAGATAGGGCTTTATGGAGAAGTGGGCACGTGTCTCAAAAAAAGAGGCGGCTTAATCGGGGAATGGAAGGCGTGCCAGTACCTGAAAAGAATCCAGTTCAGGCAGCGGCGTCACGATCTTTCGCCGCAACTTCCCTGACATCCAAAGGCCATAACACCCGCCGCTTTTCCAAAGGCCTCTCGTCTTTCTCTCAAAGAAAGTATCGCAATGCAGAAGGCTTCAAGAGAATCAAGCATACCTATGCCCCTAAGCTCAAATGATACAATGATGCCCCATAGGGTAGTCGACGACGTATGCGCCTGACAGAGATTGAAGAAAGCCGCGCCGGTCAGCCCGACTGTCAGAATATAAAGGGCAGTTCCTGTGACCTTCAACTTAAGCTCAGCACCGTTGCGAAAGGCTATTGGACGCCGATACTGAAGCGGTAGGTGCGGCTGCTCATGATGACGCCGTCCGGCGTTATCTCCTCGAGCTTCAGTCCCGGAGACAGATCTTCCCCTTCGCGGAGCATGAGCCCATTGATCTGGACCATCCGGGATGTAGGCGTTGGAGAATAGAGAAAAGCGGTTATCGTGAAGTCCGGGAGCGTCTTTCTCAGCGGTTCCGGGAGTTCCTTCAGCCGGTAGATTCTATTTTCCGCGGGTGGCAGCGCCGCGGCAGCTTCTTCACCCGGGGGCGGCTCGTCGTTAACCTCTCCCTTTGTTGTCTTACCGGCCTCCCTTTCCGGCGGTATCGTGTCCGGCTGCGTGTCAGGCAGACGACCGGTCTTTGACAAGGGCAATGTTCTTACCCCTTTATCGACGGAAGCAGGTGCCTTCGGGCTGTCGGTGGGCATTCCCACAGCCTGAGAGCGGGGGGGTGAAAGTTGCTCTTGTTGGACGGAAGGACCGGCCTCCGTGCGGACGCTGCCCTGCAGCTTCGTGTCAGCAGGAGGCTCCACAGCAGTGGTCTTCCGGCTGTCAGCCTTCCATGGAGCAAACCACCACGAGAGCAGCACAATGTTCAGAAACAGAGCTGTTACGATGATTACCGGCCAGAGCGCTCTCCTGCGCCTGGTCTGCTGCATGCCCCCCTGCACGGTAAGCACATCCGGGACTGCACCACGCTTCCGTTCACGCTCCGATTTCCTGAGTGCATCAAGTATATAGGACATGTCAGCTATTCCCGTCTTCGGCCGAGAGCGATGGGCTGCCATCTTTTGAAGATGCATTGAGCCGTATGATCGTCAAAGGCCCGACAATACCGTCCGGCTTGAGCCCTTCCGCGACCTGAAAACGCTTCACCTGCTTCAGCAGGCCGGCATCATAGACCTGCGTCGGCTGCCTGGCCGGCTCGCTGCCCTCCCGTGCGCTGAATTGAGCCGCGAGCCATTGTACTGCAGGTCCTCTGTCTCCGGGCTTGATGGCTCCCCGGTACTCGGCGGGCACACGCCACACCATCGTGAAGTCACCAAACCAGTATTTCTCAATTTCTGAAACGGGCACCTTCCGCTTCTCGGAACCAACATGGACAAGCGCGGTCTCTGCATTCATGGCCGTGAGCGTCCCGTAATATTCTTTTCCCTTGTCGTCCTGGAGCTTGAGAACCGCCGGTCTGTTCAGTCTTCTGAGCATATCCAGGGTCCCGGTGGAATCAAGGCATTGCATGCCTTTCTGTTCAATAGCCTGACATGCCTCATCAATCTCTCCCATCCCGATCGCCAGACCCCATGTGCTCAAGAGGACTCCATAGGCATCCTGTCGGCTCTGCTTTTGTGAGAGACCGACGGGTCGCTCGAGGGTGTCGAGTTTCTGAGCCGGCGGTGGTTGAACAGCCGGTGTAGGACGGGCACTCACTGCCGGCATCTGAGAGACGGGAGCAAGCGCGGTAAAGGCGCCCCGGGCATAGAAAACGGCGAGTGTCGCGCCACAGGAAATGACCAGCATGATGACGATCGCTATCCTCAGGGGCGACCAGTTTTTAAACAGGGGCGACCTGCCGAAAACTTCGGCCGCCGCCTTCCTGAGCGTGGAGCGGGTGACCCCGGATTTATCCTGCACATAGGCTCCGAGGAGCGCCCGGTCGCAGAGCAGGTTGATGACTCTCGGCACACCGCCGCTCAGGCGGTAGAGCAGCCGTATCGCCGGCGGAGAGAACAGGCGTTTACTGACACCCGCTATAGCGAGGCGGTGCGCTACATAGGGATCGACCTCCTTTTCGGAAAGGGGACCGAGGTGGTACCGTGCGGTTATGCGCTGGGAAAGCTGCTGCAGGTCGGGCCGCGCAAGCATATCCCGCAGTTCCGGCTGGCCGAGCATGATGATCTGGAGCAGTTTACGTTCGTTCGTCTCAAGGTTGGTCAGGAGTCGCACCTGTTCCAGCACTTCCGCGGACAGGTTCTGCGCCTCCTCGATCACAATCACCGTTTTGCGGCCCCTTGCATGTGCATCGAGGAGATAGTCGTTGATGCCGTCAATGAATACCTTGTTGCTCGTTGTCCCTTCGGGATAGCGTACGCCTATTTCATCGCAGATCGAGGCGAGCAGCTCATCGACCGTCACCCGGGGATTGATAATGAAGGCGATGTCCGTTTCTTCAGGCACCTGTTCGAGCAGACATCTGCAGATGGTGGTCTTGCCTGCGCCGACCTCACCCGTCAGAAGCACGAACCCGCCGTCGGTCGTCACCCCGTACACGAGATGGGCAAGGGCCTCCCGGTGCTGGTCGCTCATATAGAGATAGCGGGGGTCGGGCGCTATCGAAAAGGGGGGATACGTGAGCCCAAAATGTTTTTTGTACATGATCGCCTGTGTTTGGTAACGGGGTTTATACAGTTAAGATTAATACATGGGGAGGCTAAAATACAATCGCTTTCAGTGCTCCGCAGGGTAAAACTGCCTGAATGCGTATAGCGAGAAGCAGCCGGTGTAGCTTCAGCAGGAGAGCATCTCTTTATCACAAAGCCCAGCATCGGAAGCATGTTTCCGACTTCTGTCTCTTAAGCTGTCCGAAAGAGCACCGGAAAGATACGGCACAAGAATGCGGAGAACCGCCGTTAACATATTTCGTTCACGCAGGCTGAAGGCGGCTTCGGTTACCATAGTGCGGCTGCCTGCATGACCATCTTCCATGAAGAGATTCCTGATCGTGCCACAGGGACAAACAGGGAAAGGGTTTTTTATAGATCATCAAAAAGCGGAAATTACACAAGAAACATCCGGGCATGTGAGGAGGAATCCGACCAGGGTCAGCATCCGTCTTTCCTCCATGAGAAAAGGGGTGTCTGTTTTTGGACACCCCTTTTCTCTCTTATGCGTACCCTGTCTATTCTTTGCCAGGCTCCGGCCCCCCCTCATCCTGCGGGGCCTTCCCCTCCTTCGCTGCCTTCTTGTGCCGCCTGCCGGCAAGATACGCCGCTGACGGGTTCCAGTTGAACGTTGCCACCCGCGACAGACTCTCTGCTGTACCGCCAAACACCTTCGCCACCGCAACCCTCAGCATCATCGCGATCCCGATGAACGGAAGAAATACTGCATAGATCAGTCCAAGAATCGGGGCTGCTGCAAGAATGACAAGCGGATTTGCCTTGTAGTACAGGGTCTCATCGTTTCCCGGAAGAATGCCCTCGGCCTCCATCGTCACCCGGTCGCCTGTTGAAAAGTTCCAGTAGCTGCCCTTTCCTGCCCTGTCTCCGCCTATGTGCCTGATCTGT
>QKDO01000072.1 GCA_003252075.1 Nitrospirota bacterium | reverse complement strand
GGGAGACATCCATGACAGGCGGTTGCTCGATCGGGTTTTCAGATCCTACAGCCCTGCAGCTGTCATACATTTTGCTGCTTTTGCCTATGTCGGAGAGTCTGTCTCTGACCCTGGGAAATACTATCAGAACAATGTTGCAGGTACACTCGCTCTCCTGGGGGCTATGAGACAGAGCGGCTGCCCAAAGATCGTTTTTTCGAGCACCTGTGCCACGTATGGTAAACCCGGCAGGGTCCCGATTTCTGAGGATCATACGCAACAGCCTATCAATCCCTATGGAAGAAGCAAATTCATGATCGAGCAGATACTAAAAGATTTCCATGCCGCGTACGGTCTCCGGTATGCTTCGCTGAGATATTTCAATGCAGCCGGGGGGGACCCTGATGGCGAGATCGGTGAGGACCATGACCCCGAGACCCATCTCATTCCGCTGGTAATCCAGGCCGCGCTCGGCCTGAGGCCGTTTGTGGGGGTTTTTGGCAGTGACTATCCGACGCCGGACGGCACGGCAGTTCGGGACTATATCCATGTAACGGATCTTGCCGAAGCCCACGTGCTTTCCCTGCAGTATCTCCTTGCAGGCGGGGAGAGCGTCTGCCTGAACCTCGGGACGGGAAAGGGGCATTCGGTCAGGGAAGTCATCCGCGCTGTGGAGGAGGAGGCAGAAACAAAGGTTCCTGTGCGGGAGGCCCCGAGGCGAGCGGGAGATCCCCCCATGCTCGTTGCCGAGGCTGCACGCGCTGCAGAACAGCTGCACTGGAAGCCCCGCATTACCGATCTCCGCTACATCGTGAAGACAGCCCTGCAATGGCAACGTTCCCGATGCGAGCTGCTGGAGGGGACGGCTATGGAGAGACAGGCATGGAAAAAGAGCATTGCTGGCAGTTCATCGCATCTTGACATGGGCCAGGGAGACTATTCTTGCCGTAACGCAGGCTAACTGCACGCCCGTGATGGTACGTGGAGGAAGGGATTTCGGGGACAGAGTGTCAGATAGACCATCAGTGAACGCTTCCCTTTACCACGGGTTTTACGGACTTTATGACGACCTGGATTTTGAGGTCAGCAAGATCAATGGACATACAAGCTGCAACTCACGCAATGCTGCTGAGAAGATTTTCTTATATCTGGTCAGGCACGTGAGGAAGTCGCTGAGGCTCTGGATAGGGAGCGCGGGACTGCCCGCGGGAAATAGCTCTTCGGGATTGATTCAGGACAGCGGCCTGCCAGTCTGTTATGAAGGCCAAGTTTTCGAGTGTCTTGCCGTGCTTATGCTTCCTTTAGCGCTCTAAGGACAGCGATTGTCTCCTCCGGCTCAGGCCTGATGGTATAGTCCGGGTCGACCGCGACATTCCTGACGACGGCATCCTGACCTATCACGACCCTGCCGGGCATCGGCAACTCCCAGGTTGTGTCTCCATTATATTTTTCCAGGTCGATCCTGAAGCTCAGGTAGATCGATTTCAGATCCTCCGGAACGGTGTAGACCAGACCGTACTGTTTTGCAATGCGGTTTTTTTCATCCCAAAGCAGGTCGAAGTTCAGCCGGTGCTTCTGCGCCGTTTCCAGCATATATTCCCTTTGCTGGGGAGAAATTGCAACCAGGGATGCTCCCAGTTTTTCGATATCGGGAGCGATTTTTTGCAGAGCCTCCAGCTCCGCATTGCAGTACGGTCACCAGACACCGCGGTAAAAAGCTATTACGAGAGGGCCTTTTTTGAGAAGGTCCGCGGCACTGACCATGACCCCCATTGCGTTGGGCAGGGTGAACAGGGGGGCCTTATCGCCGGGTTTTAGCACCCTTTCCATGATCCCGGAGCGCCGGAGGTCCTCGGGAACACGGTGCATGACCGAGACAAGCTCAGCCGGTGCCTTTTTCTCGAAACCCTCTTTCAGCTGTGTCAGTTTTTCCTGCAGCATACCCATTATCGTCTCCTTTTTTTTCATTATATCACATGGCATGCTGCACGGTTCTCTTCATGCGCATGAAGGGTTTCAAAAAAAGATAGGGAGGTGTTACTTATGATGATACCCGGTCGGCACATAAAAAACACAAAAACAGTTGACAAAAATAGGGTGATGAAAGGCATTCTAAGGAAGCGTTAATTTTGGATGGGATATGAACGATACTACAGCCGGTATATCATGACGCAACACAGGAAGATGATGCTTATTTCTTCCTCGCTGATGCCCCTGACATACTTCTGGGGATATTTTCCGAAAGAGAAATGGTTTCAAAGATGCTGGACAGAAATACTGAAGAGATAAAAAGAGATTTCAGGCGGCGGCAGAGCCGCCAGCTCATTGCGATAGTGCTCGCCCTGCTGATGATCGTGCTGCTCGCCGCAGTGCATAAGCGTTCTGATCTCTTTGGAGATATCCCAACGAAGACGGTATCGGGATTGCAGTTTATCGTCGTTGCCGCATTTATCGGCTTTTCCGCATTCAACTGGAGATGCCCGTCATGCGGGAAATATCTTGGCCCGGACATTAAGAGAGCGCTGTGCAGGAAGTGTGGGGCCAGACTACGGTAGGATGAAGGTATACGGGGCCTGAGATCCCCCTGCACGGCAAATGCTTTTCATAAGAACAGGCAACGGGGAAATCACTTCGGTACGGTCGGATACCCCGCAGCAATCCAGTCGTTCCACCCGCCCTGAAGGACAGAGACGTTCCTGTACCCGAATGCCATAAACCTGAGCGCCACACCGACGCTCGTTTCGTGGTTCTTTCAGGAACAGTAGATGACGATTCTCTGATCAGGCGCGTAGCGTCCCTCCCAGGAGTCCACTTCTGAAGCATCGAGCCGCTCGGCGTTCCTGATCTTGCGGTCACTCCTGTTCCAGTCTTTGCCATACCGGGCATCCAGAAGGACCAGGGTCGGATCATCCAGCATGGCCAGAAGCTCTTCCATGCTGGTCCAGGTTATCTTGTCCATGTCCCCCGGCGGTATAAGTGCAGAACAGGCTGCCAGGGAAAGAAACATTACCAGCATCGCTGCTATGACTCTCACGGCCATACCGCGGTCTCCCCTCATTTCTTATTTTGGCATGATAACGAGGTCGAAAACCCCTGCTGCGTTGCCTTTTACGGGATAATGCTGGGTGACGAGCATGCGGAACCCCGCTGCAGAAACGAGTATATGGATATGCTGCGGTCTGCCGTAATAGGGAGGCGGGATATGACTTTCAAGACGGTAGGAGCCGGAGCTGTCGGAAAAAAGCGTTGCCCGATACGCATCGGCGTATTCACCGCCAGGCCCGGCCATCCATATCTCGATCTTTGCGCCGGGAACCGGCACGCAGTCAGCAGCTGACCTTACCGTACCGGTGAGGACATATCCCTTACCGACATGGGAACGGACAGGTGCGTCGGGCTTATAGAATGGTCCCAGTGCATCGGGTTCCGTAGGCGTGCAGTCTGATCCGTAAGAGATTCCGTTCAGAAGGAGCAGGATGCTGAACATGACTGAAACGCGTGATCTCCTCATGTTTCTATGATACCTTACCTGATACTCTCGGTAAAGCTTCTGCCGCCAGTACGGTAAGCAGGCGGAATACGCTGATAACGGGGAAAAACCGTGAGTTCAGGATGTGAATCTGCTATAATGCTCTGAAGCTGAATGTTGGCTTATGTTATTACCCCTGGACTTCGGCAGCAAACTTCGGGAAAAAGGAGCATCGACCGTCATGAAATATCAGCCGGCCCTTCGCGTGATTATAGGAATAGCACTTCTTGTGCTGACCACCTCCTGTGCCGCAACCAAGACCCTGCATGTATGGAGGGATGACCAGTACAAGCAACGGCTCCATAAGGTCCTTATCATTGCGGTCGCCGAACAGGACTATATGAAAGACCACTTTGAGAATGTTCTCGCCGAACAGCTGGAGGCGCGGGGTATAGAAGCCGTTCCAGGGAACAAGGTCTTTCCCAAGACCAATGCTAAGCTTGAACGGGATGTGGTCCTGGCCAAGGTGAAGGAACTGGGTATCGGCAACGTGCTGATCGGCCGTTCCGTCAGCAAGAAAGAAGTCTCTCAGCTCACGCCCGGTGGGGTCTATTTTATACCCGTGGATTTTTATAGCGACTATTATGGTTTTTATACTGATTCCTTCGTTGCGGTAGGGTTCCCCGGCGCTGCCTATGATGCAGAATACTTCCATATCCTAACGAACGTGTATGACGCCAGCAGTGAAAAGCTTATCTGGTCTTATCTTTCGCAGGTTAAGGTGGAAGGGTCACGGGAGGGCGCCATCAATCCCTTTATCGATGTCCTTATGAAACAGCTTCAGGACAACAACCTCTTGTAGGCTCCGGCAACGCGATCTTAGAGAGCTGCAGGAAGGTGATGCATACTTGCAATGGGGGGGCCAGCCGTGAGCATGGCCATCTTGCACTATGACAGGAGAATGGGCGGATAGCATATGAAGAAACTCCTCTTGGCTGTTGTTATGGTGAGCGCCGTATTCCTGATCTCCTGCAGGACTTCAGACGTGAAGACCCTTGAGGGAAAGTGGAAAGCGGCAGAAATCCAGAGAGATGAATCGGAAAGGTACCTTCCTGATGAGATGGAATTTTTTCCTGACATGACCGTTGCCATGCCAGGATTTACGGACAAAAAAATGCCTTTCAAGACAGAACTTACCGGTGAGGAGAAGAAATTGGTCAGGGAAAATTATCCTGATGCCGAAGGGAAAAACCTTCTGTTTATCAAGCTTGATCCTACGCAGAAGGACTGGTCTCAGAGCGCTGTTTTCCAATACACGGTAACCGGCGAGGAACTTTACCTCAGGCCGATCACGGAACATAAGGCGGTAAAATTCAAGAGAGTGCTGTCCGCAGGGGGCAAGTGACATGATGAATCCCCGCCAGATGTCGCTTCGCCTGATGATTGTCTGAAGGCTCAGGCCCCTGCGAGAACCTCAGCGAACCGTTCGACTAGATAGGCCAGGTACTCGATGTCGATATGGTCTGATGCGCTGCTATCGAACAGGAGCTTGCAGTCTGCAGCGAACTCCTCGTCTGCCCGCCAGAAGGAGAGATAGAGCTGGACATGCGGAAGAAGGTCGAACCTGCAACTGAAATCAGCTTTTACCCGGACGCTTGTTTCCATGCCACCAAGTTCCAAGCAGCGCTGTGACAGACCGGTCAGATTTTTTCCGAACCTTTCACTGATTTTTTTCTCCGCATTGCTCTGAAATGCCTTTACATGGGAGGCGGTATGGGGAAAGTGGCCGAGGGTGATCAGCTGGCCGGTCAATGACCTTGTTCCTTTCCTGCGCAGGTAATCGCAGATGATGATCTTTGCCCAAACATCCTTGCATGGCAGGCCGTTTTCAAACAGGCCATCTTTCCGGAAAATATATATGCGATTCAGCATCCTGACGATGAGAGATTCTTTGCCGTTGTTTGTTTCATAACTGCTTCCGGTCGCCTCTGCCATTTCCTGGAAATCCCGAGCAGCGGCTTCTTTCTCCCGCGCATTGGCCACCTGCTCAAAATTGCTGAAAGTGCTTGGTCCTGACTCAGGGAGGCGGGCCGTCATGTCGGTTGCAACATACGGGCAGTCGGAAAGCGCGGCCTGTGCTTTCTTCACCTTCAGGGCAAAGGCCATGCAGGTCGCAACACCGCACCTGCCGCAGTTGGTTCCGGGAAGCTTTTTGTATATATCTATCATGACGGCGCTTCACATGAGCTATGCTCTGTTGCAGGTGATACAGATTTTCCCGGAGTTTCCGCATATTATCCGGCAGCGAGCTTTCATGACGCTATTATCAACTATTGCCCCGATTCTGTTCAATCAGGCAAGGACCATGGATGACAAGAGAGATTGAGACCTTCGGTCCCCTGTCTTTTAAGAAAGAGGTCATCGCGGTTTTCATGAGTTTAAACATATCAGCGGGTTTCTCCATCACGCACGCTGTTTTGCTATTTTGCGTTATTTCCTTTTAGAGATTCTTTGTCGGAAGCGGCATTTCGGTTGACGGGCTGGCACGACTCTATCCTTATCAGATACTGTTGCAGTAGGGAAGGCACTGACCAAGATTCAGGCATGAAGCTAAAATCATGTTGGCGTCTGTAACGCTGACCTCAATCTGCAGAAGGATGGCAGTGAGAGATGTAGCCTATCATCTTATAGATCAGTTTTGCTATGACAAATTGGGGGTGTATGAGCCCTCGTATCGGTGACAGTTCTGTTATATCGAATCCCACAACTCTTCTCTTTTCAGCGAGACGGCGAAGGAAAGAGACGCTTTCATGCCAATCGAACCCGCCTGGCTCTGGTGTCCCCACAGCCGGCATGAGCGCAGGATCGAAAAAATCGCAGTCAATAGAGAGATAAACATTTTCCCTGAGCGCGTCGATGACCGTGTCGTGCCATGCATGCTGATCCACACCGTACTGCCTGTTCTTGAGCGCAAAGGCGTAAAACGTATTGATCTTCTTTTGTCTGATAAAGTCGGCCTCTTCCTTGCACTGGCTCCGTATGCCCACCTGCACGATGTTTCTGTTGAACTCGTACACGCGTGCCATAACGCACGCATGACTGTAACTGTTCCCTTCATAGGTGTCCCGGAAGTCTGAGTGTGCGTCTAACTGAAGGAACGAAAAGTCAGGATAGTGCGTGGCGTAGGCACGGGCAGCGCCGATGGAAATCGTATGCTCTCCACCGATGCAGACAACCGTCTTGTTTTCCGCAATCAGATCATGAACCTTCTTCTGTATCGCCTCCACGGCAGCGAAGCCACTACCACCAAAGTTTACGGCTTCCGATGTAGCAATGCCCCCGGCCACTTTGTAGATTTCCGTGTCTAACTCCTCGTCGTAAAGCTCCACCTGTGCGGATGCCGCCAGAATCGCTTCCGGACCTGACGCGGTGCCTTTCCCGAAGCTTGTCGTCTGTTCATAGGGAACAGGAAGGAGCACTACCCGGGACCGGTCGAGCGCAGACCAGTCCTCCGGAAGACCCAGAAAATTGTTCGATCGCAACGATGTCACGGGTTTTTCTCTGTTTCCGAATATTTCTTGATGAGATGTCCGTAGAGGAGTGCGAGCCGGTCATACAGGCGGGAAGATGGTCGGGGCCTGCATGAAGCCATGGCGTATGCAGTTAGCAGCGGAAGGGCTATCGTCGTGTCAGCATAACAGACAACCGCATCCGGAAGTTGATCAGGGTCGACCTTTCCCCAAGTCACGGCTTCACCGGGCGTAGCGCCGGAGAGGCCGCCCGTATCCGGCCGGGCATCAGTGATCTGGAGATAGTAATCATGGCCTGCCCCTTCGATCCCTAAAATCTCCTGAATATGAGGCTCGGTCTGAAG
>QKDO01000066.1 GCA_003252075.1 Nitrospirota bacterium | reverse complement strand
CCAGAACAGGGGCGAAATAAGCAAGGCGCTCGATTACTATCAAAAAGCACTCGAAACAGCCGAGGCCATCGGCGATATTCCGGAGGTTTCCAATTGTTATCAGAACATCGGTCTCGTTTACCAGTTCAAGGGATGCGCTGAAGAGGCTGTGGGATACTACCAGAAAGCCCTGGAAATAGTCGAAAAGATCGGCGATAAAGCAGGCATCGCTCAAAGTCAAAATTACCTCGGCGTTGTGTTTCAGAACCAGGGAGATCATGGCAAAGCAGTTGCATGCTACCAGAAATCTCTCACAATCGCGAAGAAGATCGGTGATATTGCCAGTGTCTCAAGAAATTACCACCAGCTCGGGATCGTACACCAGGATCAAGGGGACCATGACAGCGCACTCGCCTATTACGAAAAGGCACTGGAGATCTCGAAAAAAGTCGGCGATATCGCCGGCGTTGCCGGCAGTGTCTGCATGATAGGCAAGGTAATGCAGATCAAAAAGAACTATGTTGACGCATATCTCAAGTATCTCACCGCACTGGACATCTTCGAGAAACTCGGCTCGCCGAATGTGGACGTGGTCCATGCCTATATTACCGGTCTTACCAACGAAATGGGGCTTGATGACTTCAATCGCCTTATAGAGAACCTCAGAGAGCAGTCATGATAGGCGTTATCTCCGCTAAGTACCGTTAACATGGAATACCTTGAAATCACGGTAACGGTACCGGAAGAGTCAAAAGAAGCTGTCATATACCGTCTGGGCTCCATGGGGGCCATGGGTTTTGCCGAAGAGGGCATCAGGATCATTGCCTATTTCGCGCAAACCTCTTCCCCTGCGGAGATCTGCCACGAGCTCAGTGAATTCAGGGCCGTTCTGGCGTCCTCGGGTCTCGACCCCTCGATAGCCTGTTCATTCCGGGTCCTTCCTGACAGGGACTGGAACGAGATATGGAAGAAAGACTTCAGACCCATCGATGTCGGCGAAAGCCTGACCATTATCCCTTCGTGGCTGCCCGTTGAGACGGAACGCATTCCGGTCATCATCGATCCCGGCATGGTCTTCGGCACCGGCCATCATGAGACGACACAAACCTGCCTTGTTCTCATCGAAGGGCTGGCAAAGCATCATGCCAGGAAAAGCTTTCTCGACATAGGAACCGGTACCGGTATCCTTGCCATAGGGGCCTCTAGGCTCGGGTTTGAACAGGTTATGGCGGTTGACATCGACCCTCTTGCCGTGGATGCGGCAGTGAGGAATATCGCCGCTAATGGTTTAACAAACATTGACGTAAGGCAAGGCAGCATTACCTCTGTGAGCGGGACATTTGATATCATTGCCGCAAATCTTCTTTCCGAAATACTCATAGCTATTGCACCCGAACTCTCTCAGCGCCTTAACCCCGATGGAACGGCAATCCTCTCCGGTCTCCTCGTCGGACAGGAGAATGGGGTGATCAGGGCAATGTCCTCAGCCGGCCTCACCTGCAGCGAAAGGGTGATCGACGGCAAATGGATATCCCTCATATGTACCAAAAGATCCTGAATAATCAGGAGCTTTTCTGTTTATTCTTGCCCGTATCTCCGTACACGGCTGCGCTTGTCCGGAGTTTCATCATCATACCGGCAATTTTTTGAAACAGATTGTATTGCAAGGCATCCTGAAGAGTGCTATGGTGTAACTATAATTATCAGGCTTGCCTATATATTAGGAGGGGTGATCATGAAAAAGCTTGTCATATTTCTCCTGATTTTCACTGCAGTCGGCATTGGGTTGTATTATTACACCGCAACGGTAGTATTCCCTTCCCCGGAAAACTGCAAGATCTGTCACTTTATCGCCCCGTTCTACAATAAATGGAAGGCATCGACGCATAACAAGGTGCCATGTCTGAAGTGCCATGTGTATAAGATCGAAAAAGCTGTTGCAGCACAGTTTCTTTTTCTTGCAGGATCATACAATCCTCGTCCCCTGAGTAATGTGCCGGATAAGAACTGCCTCCAGTCAGGTTGCCATGACAAGAGGCTTATTGAATCAAAGGTGCAGTTTACCAAGCTTGGTATCACCTTTGATCACAAGCCGCATTTCTCGGAAATGAAACGGGGGATAACGCTCCACTGCAGAAGCTGCCATTCTGATATTGTGCAGGGAGAGCATCTTAAGGTTTCCATGAATGTGTGCTACCTCTGTCATTTCATGGGTGTGCCCCATGACCAGGCAGTCACAGGATGCCCTTCCTGCCATTCTGCACCCAAGCAGGATATCATGGTAAACGGCAGCGCATTTTCCCATAGTGCTGCACTCAAGGCCGGCACTGCTTGCAGCCAATGCCACACGGAGATCACCCGGGGCGACGGCTCAGTACCGAAGGACAAATGCTATTTCTGCCATGTCGAAAGGACGGAGAAATACAGCGATGTCAAGTTCGTACACGAAAAGCATGTAACGGAAAAGCAGATAGACTGTCTCTGGTGTCATGAGAAGATCGTCCATGGGAAGTTGAAAATGGCGGCGCATATACCCATGGGCAAGTAGAAGTACCGGAAAGACTCTTACGCATACCCGGGGAACCGGCGGTCGCTGAGTTACAGCAGTTCGGCCGCCCGCTCCGCAAGCGCGGACCGGGCGCCTTTCCGCAGATTCAGGTAGCAGAAGTTCTCCTCATGGATGAACTTTGTGATCAGGTAGGACAGCCCATTCGAGGCAGAATCGAGGAAGGGCGAATCGATCTGCTCAAGATCGCCGGTAAAGACGATCTTTGTCCCTTCTCCGCAGCGGGTGATGACCGTCTTCACGTCGAGCGGCCTCAGATTCTGCGCTTCATCGATGATCAGGTACCTGCGCGGCAGGCTCCGGCCCCTGATATAGGTAAGGGGTTCGATATGAACCACACCGGTCTCTATGAGATACTGTGAGCTCTTATAATGGGTCTCCTTTTCCTCCACATGCTCGGTCGACGTACCGACAATCACGTCCAGATTGTCATAGATCGGCTGCATCCAGGGATAGAGCTTCTCTTGGAGATCTCCTGGCAAATAGCCGATATCCTGCCCCATCGGGACGATCGGCCGCGCTACCATCACCTGATCGAACTTTTTCAGATGATCAGCAGAAACCTTGTGGATAGTCTTCGTGCAGAGGTAGAGGCCTGCGGCAATGGCAAGCAGCGTCTTGCCGGTGCCGGCCCGGCCGGTGAGTGCAATGATATCCACGCTGTCGGCAAGCAGAGCGTCGATGGCACACTCCTGTTCGATGTTCTTCGGCACGATGCCCATCACCGACCGCTGGCGCCTGATGATCTGTATATTGTTCTCGCCGTATACGCGGAACACCTTCGAACCGGACTTCAGGTAGCGCACGGACCTGATCTCTCCCGGGTCCGCATCCCCTTCCGTGATATTGCCGAATCTTCTGAAGACCGTGGTCTTGTCGGTCAGGTAGTCCTGCGTGGTGAGATTGAGCGTGTCCGCCTTTATCCGCACCGACGTGTCTTTCGACACGAGGATCACCGGACGGTCGTTCTCCCCTTTCCCTTCGATGAAGCGTGCGGTCGAGATGATACGGTCATCGTTCGTTGACAGCGGCAGCCCCGGCTCCTCGTCGAAAACGACCCTGAGCGTCCCGCCGCTCGGCAGGACAACGCCGGAGGAAAGGTTCCCGATCTCCCGGAACGAATCGATCAGGCGGAGCGCATGGCGGGCCGAGAAGGGAATCTCACCGCTTCCCTTCTTCAGATGATCGAGTTCTTCAATTACGGTGATCGGCAGTACGATATCATTGTCCTCGAAATGGAGAACTGCCTCCGGGTCGTGGATCAGAACGTTCGTATCAAGGACATAGGTCTTTTTCATGCTGCGCCTCTCTTCTTTCTGCGGTCTGCATCATTATACCACGCTGCCGGTGCGTGGCGAGACAGCACCGCGGGCCTGAATGAGGACCACGGAGACGATTACGAGGAGACCGCCGGCGATCTGGAGCGGCTCCAGCACTTCTCCCAGAACGGCATAAGCGAATGCCGCTGCACATACCGGCTCGAGCATCGCGGTGATGCTCGCATACGTCGCGCGGACCGCCCTGATCCCGTAGTTGTACAGACCGAACGGCAGCACCGTACCGAAAAGGGCGATGTACAGAATAAGTCCCCATGAACGCAGGTCGTGCGCAGCTCCGAACGCCTTCAGGGGAGGATGCAGAAAATTCCAGATGACCGCTGCCGTCAACAGCGCATAGAACAGTATCGTCCAGGGAGAATGTCGGCGCATGCCGTCCTCGCTCTTGACCGAATACCAGGCGAACACGGCTGCGGACAGGACCCCGGAGAGCAGTCCGGTCCTGTTCAGGCTGAAGAGCGCAAGATTGTAGCCGCCAACCATGAGATAGCACCCGACTATGGCCCCTGCGATCGCCGCCACTGCAGAAGGGTAGAGATGTTCTTTCCTGAAGATGCGCCCATGCAGGGCGATCATCACCGGTGAGAGGTACTGGATGAGAATCGCCGCAGCGACCGGTATCAGGCTGATCGTAAAAAGATAGGTGAACTGTACCGACGCAAGTATCGCTCCGAGAAGCAGCAGATATGCAATATCCTTCCTCCCAACACGGAGGAGCCTCCGGTCAAGGATGTACAGGGAGAGAAAGAGGACAAGTGCCGCGATCGTCGTCCTGAGCTGAACCAATGCAACCGCGGTGATGCCGCTGCGGAACAGGAACTTTGCAGAAGTCCCGGATATTGACCAGAAGAAAGCGGCAAGGGCAACGGACAGATACCCGACAGATGCTGACCTCATCTTTTCCCCGCCGTGCCGGTATCGCTAACGCGTGAGGCTGCGATACTTTATCCGGTGCGGTTGTTCAGCTGCAGCGCCGAGCCGTGCCTTCCGGTCCGCTTCGTATTCCGAGTAGTTGCCGTCGAACCAGGCAACCGTGCTGTCACCTTCGAAGGCGAGTATATGGGTTGCTATGCGGTCAAGGAACCAGCGGTCATGGCTGATTACGACCGCGCATCCGGCAAAGCCTTCGAGCGCCTCTTCGAGCGCCCGCATGGTGTTCACATCAAGATCATTCGTCGGTTCATCAAGGAGCAGCACATTCGCGCCTTCTTTGAGCATACGCGCAAGATGCACGCGGTTTCGTTCACCCCCTGACAGCATGCTCACCTTCTTCTGCTGGTCCTGCCCCGAGAAATTAAACCTGCCGACATATGCACGGGACGGCACCTGCCGGTTTCCGAGCTGCACCGTGTCCTGTCCGTCGGAAATCACCTCCCACACCGTCTTCGCCAGTTCAAGAATGTCCCTGCTCTGGTCGACATAGGCCAGCCTGACTGTATCGCCGGTCCTGATGGCCCCGGCATCGGGCTTTTCCTGTCCCGTGATCATGCGGAAGAGCGTTGTTTTACCGGCGCCGTTCGGTCCGATCACGCCGATAATGCCTCCGGGAGGAAGTGAAAATGTCATTTCGTCGATGAGAATACGGTCCCCATATGCCTTGCGCACCTTGTCTGCCTCGATCACCACACTTCCGAGACGCGGTCCCGGAGGGATGAATATCTCCATCTCCTTTGCCTGCTTCTCGCTGTCCTGCTGAAGGAGCTGCTCATACGAGGTGATGCGCGCCTTTGCCTTGGCATGCCTGCCCTTGGGCGACATCCGTATCCACTCCAGTTCCCGCTGGAGCGTCTTCTGCCGCTCGCTCTCCGCCTTCTCCTCCTGCTTCAGCCGATTCTGCTTCTGCTCCAGCCATGAGGAATAGTTCCCCTTCCAGGGAATGCCCTGTCCACGGTCAAGCTCTAGAATCCATCCTGCGACATTGTCGAGGAAGTAGCGGTCATGGGTCACGGCAATAACCGTCCCGGCATATCCCTGCAGGTGATGCTCCATCCAGGAAACGGACTCAGCGTCGAGATGGTTCGTCGGCTCATCGAGGAGCAAAATATCCGGTTTCTGGAGCAGCAGTCTGCAGAGCGCCACCCGTCGACGCTCTCCACCGGACAGCAGCTTCACCAGCGTGTCGCCCGGAGGACACCGGAGTGCATCCATCGCCATCTCGAGCCTGCTGTCGAGGTCCCAGGCATCCAGGGCATCAAGCTTCTCCTGAACAGCGCCCTGGCGTTCGATCAGCTTGTTCATCTCCTCATCGGACATCGGTTCGGCAAACTTCTCGTTGATCCGGTTATATTCATGCATCAGGTCAACCGTATCCTGCACACCCTCTTCGACGATCTGACGCACCGTCTTCGTGTCGTCCATCACGGGCTCCTGCTCGAGAAATCCGACCGTATGGCCGGGTGAAAGCACCGTCTCGCCCACGAAGTCCTTGTCGACACCGGCAAGGATCCTCAGAAGCGAACTCTTGCCCGAACCATTCAGTCCGAGAACGCCGATCTTCGCACCATAGAAGTAGGAGAGGTAGATGTCTTTCAGGACCTGCTTTTTATTGTAGAACTTGCTGACCCCAACCATGGAATAGATGACTTTGTTCGGTTCGTTTGACATGGAGAAGATTATACCATGATTATCATTCCGGAATTCGACCGGGCAGCCAGCAGGAGGAGATCAAGCAGCAACATCATGAAGTGTCGTAGTATGCAACGGCCCTGCTGAAGGGCCGTTGCATGCGTTATGGAAGTTCCCTTCCGATATCAGTGCTGTCCGGCCGGTGCAGGGTTGCGTTCCACGATATCGACCTTTCCGTCTTGTAGCTGATACGCTGCACCTATGAAAAAAAGGCCCTCAAAGAGGGCCTTACGCATGGTTGATCTCATCCCCCCTGTTCATTTTTCGGGGGGAACCGACTTTTCTGCAGGATTATGCAGCCACTGTTTGCTTCGCCTTCTTTGCAGCAGCTGCTGCAAACACCTCCTGCGCATTGAATGTCCCGTCAATCGCCTGCGTGGGGCATTTGGCCGTGCAGATACCGCAGCCAATGCACTTCCCCTTATCAATCGCGTGCATCTTCTTCAACTCACCTGCCGGCGCGTCAACCGGGCAGACCTTGGTACAGATCTGGCAACCGATGCACTTATCCGTAATGAATGCCTTCGGTCGGGACGGCAGATGATCAACGATAGCCTTGGTCGGACACTTGGTCACACAGAGTCCGCAGACCTTGCATTTATCGATATCGATCCGTGAGAAGTTATTCTGGACTGAAGGGGCCTCGAAAGGACATACCTTAACGCATATACCGCAGGCAATGCAGCCCAGATCGCAGTTCTTCTTGGTATCACCGCCCTTGTCCTTGGAATGGCAGGCGACCAGGACCATCCGGGATGCGGGAAGCACTTCGATCACCTTCTTGGGGCATGCCTGCTCACACTTTCTGCAGCCGGTGCATTTTTTGATATCCACGACAGGCAGTCCGTCATTTCCCATATGCAATGCATCGAACGGGCATACCCGGGTGCAGGTACCGTATCCGAGACAGCCATAGGCGCAGGATTTATCGCCCCCACCCGCAAGAACAGCTGCCCGGCAGTCCACCACCCCTTCATATTTGAACTTCTTTCTCGATTTGCTGGTTCCGCCCTGGCACATGACACGTGCAAACTGAGGTTCCTTCACCTCGGCCTTCTTGCCGGTGATGAGAGCGACGGCTTCCGCACCCTTTGCTCCGGCCGGGATGCAGAGGGCAGGAGAGACATCAGGGTTATTGACCACCGCCTCTGCATACTGTTCACAGCCGGCATAGCCGCATGCACCGCAATGGGCATGGGCAAGCACGTCTTTCACCTTTTCGACCCTGGGGTCGATCTGGACAGCGAACCTCTTGGCGGCAATTGCAAGGCTGGCGCCGAATACTGCTCCGAGGCCGGCCAGAAAGACCAGTGTCCACTTTACCAGGGGAACAAGATCGACCTTCTCCCTGGCCTCAATCCCTCCGCCGACGCCGGCAAAGACAACGGAGGCCAGGAAAAAAACCATGCAGACGGCAATCAGGCCGATCCTTTTCATATTCAGTCCTCGAGACATCATTTCTACTCCTTATAATTAGTGTCAGTATTCAGTCTTAACTGCACACCGTTACTCCTGACTGACATGTTTTTACAACAAAGTCTATATTTATAGTGTAATCAATCCTGAAAATCCTGTAAATGCAAGTGCGATGAGCCCGGTTATCACGAAGGCCATGGGAAGCCCCTTGAAAACCGCGGGAACGTCAGCAAGCTCGAGCTTCTCACGGATGCTCGCCATGATGATAAGGGCAAGCGCAAAGCCGAGACCAGAGCCGAAACCGAAGGAAATGCTCTGGAGAAACGAATACTTCTCTCCGGCGTTTACCAGCGGGACGGCAAGGATAATACAGTTGGTAGAGATCAGTGCGAGGTAGATACCGAGCTTGTAATACAGCCCCGGCGACACCTTTCTCATGATCGTATCCGACGCCTGAACCAGACCGGCAATAATGCCGATAAATACGATGATCTCCAAGAATGTTATCTCAAGCGGGATCATGAGCTTGGTGAAGACCACCCAGCTTAACGCTGCGCTGATCATCATGACCGCCGTGAAGGTTATGCTCATGCCGACAGCCGTCTCCATCTTCTTCGAGACGCCGAAGAAGATGCAGAGGCCGAGGAACCGGGTGAATACAAAGTTGTTTATGAGCGACGCTGAGATGATCAGTTCAAAATATTTGGTGAATTCGCTTCCCATGTGTTCCTCCTTATTAGTGCGAAACCGCGCCCTTCTTCATGTAGCGGACGTCAATCCAGTTGAAAAAGGCCATCAGGATGCCCACGGCAAGGAATCCGCCTGCAGGCAGTACCATGATCAGGAGCGGTTTGGTATGCATAAAAGTTATGACATGCGCCGATGACAGACTGGTCGGGATGGTCAAGGTTCCCTTGCCGACCAGCTCCCGGAAGAAACTGATGACCGTAAGCGCGAACAGGAAACCGACACCCATGCCGAGGCCATCCGCCATGGAAGGCATAAAACTGTTCTTGCTGGCGAACATCTCGGCCCGCGCAAGGATGGAGGCAAAGGCAACGATAAGCTGAATATACAGGCCGACCTTCGCATAGACATCAGGGACAAAGGCCGCCATGAGCATGGAGGTGACCGTCACCCATCCTGAAATGACCAGCATGAAGATCGGGAGCCGCACCTTGGGATGGATGACCTTCCGCATCAGGGAAATGGTGATATTTACCATGGTCTGGACAAAAAGCACTGCTGCCCCCATGAATATGCCGTTCTTCAGGTTATTGGTAACAGCGATCGAAGGGCAAAGACTCAGTGCAAGCTTGAAGATCGTGTTCTCCTTTATGATACCGTTTAAGAAGAGGTCCTTGAGACTAGTTGTGCTGGTGCTGGACATCTGCCGTGCCTCCTTCCTTTACTGTTTTGATCAGGAACTCGACGCCATGTTTCACCGCGTCTTCCGTTACCGCGCGGCTCGAGATGGTGGCGCCGGAAATCGCCTCCACGTATTCCTTGGTTTCGGTCTTCAGGACCTTCAGGTGATCGACATCCTTGCCCTTGAGCCGGTCCTTGAAGTAATCGAGCTCTATCTCGTCACCCAGTCCCGGGGTCTCTCCGTGCGCCAGGATGTTAATCTTCTGGACAACGAAATCCCTGTCGACCGCCACGAAGGTATTGATATAGCTTGAGTACCCTTTGCCGAATGACTGGATAACATAGCCCGCTGTCGCCCCGTCCTTCTTCGCTTCGAAGTACTTTGCATGCTTGTCATGGATGGTCCAGTCGCCGAGTTTGGTAAAGTCTGCGCCGGGAATGAGCTGTTTGAGGGCTTCCTGCTCGGCCTTCACATTGTTCTGAAATATCTTGGGAGATGCGTTCGCATAAACAAAGGCAAGGATGAAACCGCCGATGAGATACACAATGACGAGGTTCAGGGTTATTTTGATGATATCCTTGGCAGTCATTACTTGGCCTCCTTTACCTTTGGCTGCTTCACGGCGCCGAAGACCTTCGCCTTGAACCCGCGGTCGATCAGCGGGGCAAAACAGTTCATAATGAGTATGGCGAACATGACACCTTCGGGAAAGCCGCCCTTGAGCCTGATGATCATGGTGAGAAATCCGCAACCAATGCCGAAAAGGATCTGTCCGTTCCTCACGGAAGGAGATGTCACATAATCGGTTGCCATGAACCAGGCGCCGAGCATCATGCCGCCGCTGATCAGGTGGACAATCGGGTCTCCCTGGAACAGCCCTTCCTTGCCACCGAAGATCCATGCCATGAGCGCAGCCGTGGCAAGGAATGACACCGGGATATGCCAGGAAATATATTTCTTGTACAGGAGGAACAGGCCGCCGATCAGAATAGCGATCGCCGACGTTTCGCCGATCGAGCCCGCGCGGTTGCCGGTCAGGAGATGCATATACAGGTTCATCTTGTCGCCAAAGACCTCGATCAGTTTGGAAAGTCCTTCTTCTTTTAATATTCCGAGAGGCGTCGCTGTGGTCTTCGCGTCCATGGCAAGAAAGGCAGCGGTCGGTTCATTCCAGATGGTCATGGCCTTTGGCCAGGATATCAGGGCAAAGGCCCTGCCGATAAGTGCCGGATTGAAGACATTGTACCCGAGACCGCCGAAAAGCTGCTTGGTTATCACGATGGCAAAGAATGATGCAATGACCGGTATATGCACCGTGAAGGGAGAAAATGACCACAGGGATGCAGGCATGTTCATGCCGAGGAGCAGCCCGGTAAGAAAGCCGCTGCCGTCGCTCAGCACAGACGTTTTCCCTACCATCTTCAGATACCACTGCTCGAAGACCATGCAGCTGACAATGCTGAGAGCTGTTATGAAGAGCGCCTTGAGACCGAAGAAATAGAGACCGGAAAGCATAGCGGGCATGAGGGCAAGGCTCACGGTCCACATAATACGGCTCGTGGTTTCATCGCTCTTGATATGGGGACTTACGGATACGATCAACTGTTCTTTTTTCGTTGACTCCATCTATCCTCTCCTTACGGCTTAACCATGGATTTCGCTAATCTTACGAGCTGTACGATCGGCCTCTTCGAAGGGCAGACAAAGGCGCAGGATCCGCACTCAAAGCAGTCGAAGAGGTTGTATTCCTTTGCTTCTTCATAGAACCCTTTTTCCGAGAGCACGCTCAGCATCGACGGCATGAGGCCCATGGGGCAGATATCAATGCACCTGCTGCAGCGGATACAGGGACCAAACGCTTCGGCGTGGTCCACAATCTCTTCCGGCATGACCAGGATGCCCGAGGTCCCCTTGGTGACGGCGACATCAAGAGATGAAAGGGCAAATCCCATCATGGGACCACCTGAGATGACCTTTCCGACGCCCTTTGAGAAGCCCCCGCACTCATCGATAAGGTCTCCGACCTTGGTGCCCACCCTGACCATGAGGTTCCTGGGCTCGCGAATACCTTCTCCGGTAACCGTTACGACCCGTTCGATAAGGGGTTTGCCATAGCGGGCGGCTTCGAATATGGCAAGTGCCGTACCCACGTTCTGGACTACAACACCGACATCCATCGGCAATGCCCGCGGGGGCACTTCGCGGCCCAGGAGCGCCTTGATCAGCATCTTCTCCGCGCCCTGGGGATATTTCACCTCACAGGTAATTACGCTGATGCTCGCGTCACCTGCGGCAGCCTCGTTCATTTTTGCGATGGCATCGGGCTTATTGTCCTCTATACCTATATATCCCTTCTGAACGCCCAGGATCTTCATCAGCACCTTCAATCCTTCGACCACCTCTTTTGGTTTTTCGAGCATAAGACGGTAATCGGCAGTCAGATAGGGCTCGCACTCTGCGCCATTGATAAGGACGGCGTCAATAGTTTTTTCTTTTGGCGGTGAGAGCTTCACCGAGGTTGGAAAGGCCGCTCCTCCCATGCCGACAATACCGGCTGCCTTCACTTTTTCCTTGAGTTCCTCAGGAGAAAGGCTCATATAATCAGGGTTGTCCTTGAGCGCTGTCCACTCTTCTTTCCCGTCATTTTCTATAACGACAGAGTTGATCATTCTTCCCATGGCATTCGGGAACTCGCCGATCGCAACCACCTTGCCGGAGACCGAGCTGTGCACCGGGGAAGAGACAAAAGCAGACGCTTCACCGACCACCTGACCTTTCTTGACTTCCTGCCCTATCGTGACAACAGCATTACAGGGTGCGCCGATATGCTGAGTGAGAGGAATAACAACTATTTTCGGGGCCTTTGCATCAGTGATGGGAGAATTTGCAGCTAATTCTTTCTTATCAGAGGGATGTATGCCGCCTTTAAATGTTGCTGTGCCCATTAGAAAGATTCCTCCTTGGGATTTTGGAAGACCTAAAAAACACTATGTGATACCATGCCGGAGCTTACGCTGTCAAGCCGCCGCTTATCAATTCATAACAAAGACTTATGTCTTGCCAACATGATGGGGGGGTGGTTTTTTTCATTACTTACCCCTTACAAAAAAAACAACGCCGTATCGTTGTCAGATGACCCTGCGGCAGGTTTTGCACGGCAATCCCATCTAGGCTCTTTCGCACCATATGCGTGCATTCTGGAACATCTTGAGCCATGGGGATGCATGAAGCTCCTTCTTCCATGTTTCCGGCATATATCCCCACTGCCAGGTGAGGAACGCACGTTCCGGATGCGGCATGATGGCAAGATGCCTGCCGTCAGGAGAACACAAGGCAGCGATGCCCTCAGGGGACCCATTCGGGTTGAACGGATATGCCTCGGTAGGGTTCCCGTCGTCGTCAGCGTAGCGGGCAGGGGCAAGCCCCTCTTGAAGCACCTTATCCCTCACAGCGCTGTCAGGGAAATAGGCCCGCCCTTCGCCATGGGCGACCCAGATGCCAAGCACGGAATTTTCCATCCCCTTCAGCATGATCGAAGGGCTTTCAAGGATCGCAAGAGAAGAAAATCTCGACTCGAACCTTCCGGATATATTATGGATGAACCGCGGCTGGTTCCTGTTGTCAATGCCCTGCCACGGAACCCATCCAAGAAGCGCTGACAGCTGACAGCCATTGCAGACGCCGAGACTGAAGGTGTCAGGGCGGTGATAAAAGGTCTGGAACTGCTGCCATATCTGCTTGTTATACCGTATAAGACCCGCCCAACCCTTTGCCGAGTCGAGCACATCTGCATAGCTGAAACCGCCGACAAAAGCGATCCCCCGGAATGCGTCAAGATTTGTCCGCTGTTCAAGAAAGTCGGTCATGGTAAGGTCCCAGGTGTCAAAACCGGCCTGGAAGAATGCTGATGTCATTTCCCGGTCGCCGTTGCTTCCTTCTTCACGAATGATGGCGACTTTCGGCTTCAGGCCGCTTTCCATGACCTCTGCAGAAGTCTTCTCCGGGATGTAGGAAATCCTGAATGACTGTCCTTTTCTCTTGAAGATGGCCTTCTTCTCTGATTCCACAGATGCGGGATTCCTCTGGAGCCTGTTGAGCTGATAGCTCGTCTCCTCCCAGATGCCTCTGAGCAGCCGCATATCTTCCGCAAGAACCGGCTGGTTATTGACGGAAACCAAGACCTTCTTTTGTCGGGTGGTCCTTCCAATATATTGATACGGAAGCCCCCGCTCTTTCAGGATCTTCCTGATCTGCCTTTCATGCCTCTGGCGATACTCAACCACCAGGCCGATTTCTTCAGCGAAGAGGGTCTTGACTGCATCGTGTCCCGAACGTATATCAACCTGCAGTCCGCAGTTTCCTGAGAAGGCCATTTCGAGGAGGGTGGTCATGAGACCACCGTCACTCCTGTCGTGACCGGAAAGGATCAGGTCCCTGTCAATGCAGTCCTGTATGGCATGAAACCCGTTCCTGAGCAGGTCGATATCATCAACATCAGGAGAATCATTGCCCACCTGCCCAAAGCACTGAGCAAGCGCGGAGCCGCCGTCCCTCGCTTTTCCTCCGGAAAGGTCAATATAGAGAAGCCTGCTCTTTCCCGGCTGCTTGATGTCAGGGGTTATCACCTTGGTTATGTCAGGGCAGGTCGCATAGGCTGATATGACAAGCGATCCCGGCGACTTGACGATCTCCGTTTCCCCTTCGGGTCCGGTCACCTTTGCTGCCATGGAAAGGCTGTCTTTGCCGCCGTCAACGGCAATGCCGAGCTTGATCATGATATCCCGCATTGCCACGGCGGCATCATAGAGGTCCGCGCCTTCACCGGGAAGCTTTGGAGCCCACATCCAGTTCCCGGAGCATTTGATGTCCTCAAGACCGCTTATCCGGGCCCACAGGATATTCGTAACCGCTTCTGCCACAGCCATCCTTGCCATGGCTGCAGGGTCAATAAGCCCCTTCAGCGGCTGCTCACCAATGGAAAGCGCCGCACCGGTAACGCCGAAGTGGCTCTGCGCTATGACTGCCACATCAGCAACCGTGAGCTGGAGCGGCCCGACGCACTGCTGCTGAACGATCAGGCCGGTGACCGATCTGTCCACCTTGTTTGCGAGAAACCGCTTTGATCCCACGGACAGCAGTCTGAGAACGCGATCGAGGACTTGGCGCACGGTAATTTCAACGGGAAGCTCAAGAGGGTTTCTCTGCCGCTTCACCCGGTCAAGGGTAAAGGACTTCTGCGGCATGCTGCCGAGCACCTTTTCGAGAAGAAGATTGACCGGGGTGCTGCCGTCCGTCTCGTCATGGAGCACGATATACCCGTCGCCCGTGATCTCGCCGATAAACGCACAGGGAACCTTTTCTCTCCTGCAGAGCGCAAGGAAACGGTCTTTGCTCTCCGGGCGTATGAGCAGTGCGTTCTGTTCCTGGTATTCTGCGCCCCATATCTCGAGCACGGAAAGGCTGTCATCTCCCAACTGGATCTTTCTGATCTCGATCTTCGCTCCAGCAGGATAGATGATCTCCTTGACGACATTGCAGTTTCCGCCAGCTCCTTGGTCATGGATGCTGACGATAGGATTCTCCCCGCCAAGCTCCACGCATGCGCGGATCACCCGGTTCATCTTCTGCTCCATCTCAGCGTCTCCCCGCTGTACGGCATTAAAGTCGAGTTCAGCAACGTTCTGTCCCTGGATCATACTCGAGGCAGCGCCGCCTCCCATACCGATGCGGTAGGCGGGCCCGCCCACCTTGGTAACCAGCATCCCTTTTTCCGGTTCGTTTTTTTCCGTATGCATCGCATCCATCTGCCCGATGCCGCCGGTGAACATGATCGGCTTCAGCCATTCCCGCCGCTCGCCGTCAGGCAGCCTGAGGCCAAAGGACCGGGTAAAGCCCTGTATTAATGGCTCGCCGAACTTATTGCCGTAGTCTGATGCCCCGTTGCTCGCTTCGATCTCTATGGTTAGCGGTGAGGCAAGGTTTGTCGGATATGCAAACGACGGGTCTTCCCAGGGAAGTTCATACCCCGGTATCCTCAGGTTGCCGACACAGTATGCAGCGGTTCCGGCAATGACAAGGGACCCTCTGCCGGTCGCCTGGACATCGCGTATCCTCCCGCCGGTCCCGGTTTCTGCGCCGGGGAACGGTGCAACACCGGAGGGAAAGTTATGGGTCTCTGCCGTGAAAATGACGTCATACCGAAGGCGCGCTCTGCGGAATCCAGATGCATGTCCCGGTTTCACCGGCACGAGCGTTTCGATCTCGTATCCCCTGATCGCGCTTGAGTTGTCCTTAAATGCTATGACGCTGTTTCCGGAATTCGCCTCAAGAGTCTGCCGGATGACCTTCATGAGATTGCCCGGCATCTCCCTGCCATCAATGACAAGTCTGCCACGGAAGAACCAGTGGCGGGAGTGTTCGCTGTTGGACTGGCTCAGGTCAAAGCACTCGACATTGGTCGGGTTCCTGCCGATATCCCTGACGAAAAGGTTGAAGTAGTAATCAATATCCCAGTCATCAAGCCCGAGCCCCATCTCCCGGTTGATCCGCTCGAGCGCTGTCTTTCCTTCCTCGATCAGCGGTACGGAAAAGACCGGCTCCGGCACCACTCCTGTTGCGAATGATCTGAGCTGTTCAGGATAGACGCATTCCGTCATGCGGTCATAGAGGCCGCAAGAAAAATCCTGCAGGCGAGCGGCCACAAGCTTTGCCGAAGACCGGATGCGGTAACGCCGCGAACGCTCGATCCTTGCAATTTTGGCGAGGCCGCAGGAATGACAAACAGCGACAGCGTTCGTGGACCATGCCGTCGTAAAACTCATGCGGGGACCCACTTCGATGAGATAGTCCAGGGTTCGGGGGCCGGAGGCCGCGGTCAGAAAGCTCGTTTCAGCAAACTTTTCCGGCTCAAAGGTCTCGCTCAGTAACCAGGTGAGGAGCTGTGTTTCATCAGCGTCGAGGGGCTGGGAAGCGTCGATATAGAAGCAGAACTCGGTCTCCATGTCCTGTATTGCAGCAGAGATATGTCTTTTCGCAGCAGCAAGGAGATCTTTATTCCTTGCCGCTGATACAGCAGGTGCCTTGAACCTATAGATCATGGGCATAGCGCCTATCTCTCAGGCTCTGCCGAAAACCCGCGCAAATATATAGTCGACATTTCGGAAATACTGCTTCAGCTCAAAGATACGGTCCAGCTCTTTTGCTGAAAGGAACTTCTTCACATCCCTGTCTTTTGCCAGAAGCCCCTTGAAGGGCTTTCTGGTCTTCCAGCTCATCATGGCATTTTTCTGGACCAGGGCGTATGCATCTTCCCTGGTCATGCCTTTTTCGGTCAGCCGGATGAGGACATTCTGGGAATTGTAGAGGCCGTAGCTCCTGTTCAGATTCTCTTGCATGCGCTCCGGATAGACCTGGAGACCGGAAAGGATGCCCGTCAGCCTGTTGAGCATATAGTCAACGAGGATCGTGCTGTCAGGGATGATCACCCGTTCGACCGATGAATGCGATATGTCCCGCTCATGCCAAAGCGCAACATTTTCCATTCCGGCAAGGGCATTCGACCTCACAACCCGCGCGAGGCCCGACAGGTTTTCGCAGCCCACGGGATTGCGTTTATGCGGCATGGCCGACGATCCCTTCTGGCCTTTTGCAAAAGGCTCTTCCGCTTCGAGCACCTCCGTCCTCTGCAGATGCCGTATCTCGACGGCGATCTTTTCCATCGAGGCTGCAAGGATTGCCAGCGAGGAAAGATACTCTGCATGGCGATCCCGCTGCACAACCTGGGTAGCAATCGGCTCGGGTTTGAGGCCGAGTTTCCTGCAGACTTTCTCTTCGATACCAACCGGTATGTTCGAAAACGTGCCCACAGCCCCGGAGAACTTGCCGACACTTACGACCTTCCGGGCCGCTTCCATCCGCTGCAGATTTCTCTTCGCCTCCTCGAACCAGAGCGCGAACTTGAGGCCAAAGGTCATGGGCTCGGCATGCACGCCATGGCTTCTGCCGATGCATGGGGTATGCCGATAGCGGAATGCCTGCTCCCTGAGTATGCCAAGAAGTTTCTTGAGGTCCTTTATGATGATGCCTGCAGCCTCTTTCATCAGCAGGCACTGGGCAGTATCAACAATGTCGGAAGAGGTCAGCCCTTTATGGATATACCGCGACTCCGGACCGACCTTTTCGGCGACCGAGGTGAGAAAGGCAATGACATCATGTTTCACCACAGCCTCTATCTCATCAATGCGGGCAACATCAAACCCGGCCTTTTCCCTGATCACGGCAAGTGCGCTTTTCGGTATCTTGCCGAGTTCCGCCCAGGCCTCGCATACCGCGATCTCCACATCGAGCCATTTCTGGAACCTGTTCTGCGGCTCCCAGAGATCTCCCATTTCTTTGCGGGTATATCGTTCGATCATGGTTCTCCTCTATTCCGTATGGTATTGGGTCTCTATTTTATACGATGCTGCAGGAAATTCCCAAATCCGAAAATGCCTCTGTTATGCGGGCATGCTTGAAGTCTGCTGACGCCCGTGACGGGAAAAAAGGATCATCAAGAAGGGAATGTTTTGCTTCCGGGAAAAGGCAGCCTCATTTTTTCCCGCTATCACGCGCAATTTTATCCAGGAGACCGTTGATGAAGGAGGCAGCTTCTGCAGATGAGTATTTCTTGGCGATCTCAAGGGCCTCATTGATCGTTACCGCAGGCGGGATATCGTCCCGGTACAGGATCTCAAAGGCAGCAACTCTCATGATGTTCCGGTCAACAGAAGCCATACGGCTCATCTTCCAGTGAGCTGCAACCTGCTGTATTTTCTGATCGATCTCGTCAAGGTGCGCGAGCGTCCCCGTGACCAGTTCCTCGGAAAATTTTCTGACCTCTGCGTCCTCTTTCTTTGCAGGGTCGAGATCTTCCACAGCCTTGAAGTCCGATCGTTCACCGGTAAACTCATGCTGAAAGAGCATCTGGAGGGAAAGTTCCCTTGCCCTGCGGCGGCGGTTCATGTTCCGTGAGGGACAAGGTGAGAGGCGTGAAGAGAAACACCAAGAGGCCTTGGCTGTCTTTTTCTGCTCCTCACCCCTTACTCCTCACGATAACTTCTTGAATACCTGGGCCATCTCGATTGCGGTAACTGCTGCATCAAAACCCTTGTTGCCGCTCTTGGTCCCCGCCCGCTCAACCGCCTGTTCGATCGTATCTGTGGTCAATACGCCGAAGGCGATCGGAACGCCCGTATCCAGCGATGCAGCAGCAACCCCCTTCGAGACCTCTGCAGCGACGTAATCAAAATGCGGCGTGGCTCCCCTGATGACCGTTCCGAGGCATATCACAGCATTATAGGCACCTTTTTCAGCAACCTTCTTTGCAGCAAGCGGTATCTCGAAGGCCCCGGGCACCTTGACCACATCGACATCCTCTTCCTTTGCCCCATGGCGCATAAGTGCATCAACTGCCCCGTCAAGAAGCTTACCGGTTATAAAATCATTGAACCTGCTCACGATGATGGCGAACTTCAGTCCCTTCGCCTGTAAATCTCCCTGGATGACTTTCATGACTGCCTCCTATAGCATTTCAGACATTGCTCAGCATATGTCCGAGTTTCTTCTTCTTGGTCTTGAGATAGACAAGGTTCCGCTCATGAGGATGCATCTCCATGGGAACACGCTCCACAACTTTAAGGCCGTACCCTTCGAGCCCGACGATCTTCTTGGGATTGTTCGTCATGAGCCGCATCTTCCGGATGCCGAGGTCAACAAGGATCTGGGCGCCGATCCCGTAGTCGCGCAGGTCAGGTTTGAACCCCAGCTTGATATTGGCCTCGACCGTGTCAAGGCCCTTGTCCTGGAGCTCGTACGCCTTGAGCTTGTTCACCAGCCCTATGCCCCGGCCTTCCTGCCGCATGTACAGGATGACTCCCTGGCCCTCTCTGTTGATCAGTTCCATTGCCGTATGCAGCTGCTCCCCGCAATCGCATCTTTTTGAACCGAAGACGTCTCCGGTAAGACATTCCGAATGGACCCTGACAAGCACGGCATCTTCCTTCTTGATCTCGCCCTTCACCAGAGCAAGATGGACATTGGCATCCACATCATTTGCATAGGCGACAACCGTAAAGTCGCCGTAATCCGTGGGTAGCTTGGTGGTGGATACCTGGTGCACAAACCTCTCGATCCTGGTCCGATACTTTATCAGGTCCTTGATCGTCACGATCTTCATGTTGTGCTGTTTCGCGAACTCCATAAGCTCCGGCACCCGGGACATGGTCCCGTCTTCGTTCATGATCTCACAGATGACCCCTGAAGGGTTGAGTCCAGAAAGACGGGCAAGGTCAACCGACCCCTCTGTCTGACCGGCTCGCTGGAGCACGCCTCCCGGCTTTGCCCTGAGCGGGAAGACATGGCCGGGACGTGCAAGGTCCTCATAGGTGGATTTTGAATCGATCGCCGTAAGGATGGTGACCGCCCTGTCTGCTGCAGATATCCCGGTCGTAACACCTTTTTTCGCCTCGATCGAGACCGTGAAGGCAGTGCCGAACGACGAAGTGTTATTCTCGGACATCATCGGCAGCTTCAGTGTTTCGACCCGTTCCGGGGTGAGTGACAGGCAGATGAGCCCTCTGCCGTATTTTGCCATGAAGTTGATCGCCTCGGGCGTGACCTTCTCGGCCGCCATGCAGAGGTCGCCTTCGTTCTCACGGTCTTCATCGTCCACAAGGATGACCATCTTGCCTTTGGTGATATCATCGATCGCCTCATCAATGGTGTTGAATTTATGTTTTTGCATGCCCTGCTCCTTTGCGTCACAAGTTCCGTCAGTCCGTTCCCGCGTATGCCTCTCGGTCCCTCCGGTCGTTCGCTCCTCGCCGTCTAGGCGTAACCTTTTTTCATAAGGGTCTGCATAAGGTCATCTCCCTTTTCCCGTTTCAGGTACCGGGCTACGTATTTGCCCAGAATATCCACTTCGACATTCACCCTGTCACCGGGGCCCTTGAATCCGATGGTGGTAAGCTCTGCCGTATGCGGAATAATGACGAGGGAAAAACCGTCTCTCATAACATCAACAACCGTAAGGCTGATGCCGTCCACGGCAACAGAACCTTTTTCCACAAGGTATTCCGCTATCCACGGCTCTGTCTTGATAATGATCTTGTACACTTCTCCTTCGCGTGTCTTCGCCCGTATCACACCGGTGCCGTCTATATGTCCGGTAACAAAATGACCTCCGAGCCTGTCGTCCGGCCGTAATGCCGGTTCAAGGTTAACGCGGTCCCGCGCCTTCAGTTCGCCAAGGTTCGATGATCTCAGCGTTTCATCGGAAAGATCAAAGGTCAGCGTACGTCCCTTGACTTCTACAACCGTCAGGCATGTCCCATTGATCGCAATGCTGTCCCCGAGCTTTGCGTTCCGGCTTACCTCCACGGCATCCAGGGACAGCCGGGCACCGCTCCCCTTCTTCATGAGAGAGACAACGTCACCCATCTCCGCAACAAGCCCCGTGAACAATCACCACTCCTCTTCCAGGACAAAATCAATATCCTTCTGATATTGCCCGAGCAGGTCTACGGTGTCGGTCCAGGTTGCCTTAACCATTACCCGTTTCTTAACTGTATCTACGGAGACCGTAAGGTCCTGGTCGTTCAGCGGAACCCCCAGTTCAGCGGCATCCTCAAGCATATGTTTTCTGATCGCATTGACATCGCCGATGTCGGTCTTCAAATAGTCCCGGGTATGGGAACCGAACTGGTAATAGCGGTAGTACGGCCTGGCAAACGTTACCCCGACAAAAATAATGGCCACCAGCAGGCCCAAGCCCAGTAATGTCTTTATGAAGCCCTTTTCCCCCCATGCTTTTCTCAATGTACCAGCCTCCCTATCCTGGAAAAGCGCACCCAAGTCTTATCACTGTCCCAGGACCAGTAAATAATCATGGCTTTTCCTTTTATCTGCGTTTCATCAACGAACCCCCAAAACCTACTATCATAGCTCTGATCCCTGTTATCCCCCATGACAAACACCATACCCTTGGGCACGGTAATAGGACCGAAGTTGTCGCGTTTATCCATGATGCGGGGCTTGACCAGCATATCGACATGCTGGACATATGGTTCAATCAGTTTGCTCTGATTCACAAAAACGGTCTTATCCCTTGATTCAACAATATCACCCCCGACAGCGATCACCCGTTTGATGAAGTCCCGCTTCGGGTCCTCGGGATATTTGAAAACGACGATATCTCCCCGCTGTGGTTCGCGTATCCCCGGCATTCTGAAAAGATTGATACTGGTGAAAGGAATATCGACCGGTGTGCCGAGGATGATCTTGTTTACCAGGATATGGTCGCCGATCTGCAATGTGGAAAGCATGGAACCTGAGGGGATCTTAAAGGCCTGTACGGCAAAGGTCCTGATCACAATCGCGATCAGGAATGCGATTACGATCGCTTCGATGTTTTCTCTGAGGACCGACTTTTTCTTTTGTTTGCTCATTTTACTTTCAGGACCGCGAGAAAGGCCTCCTGCGGAAGCTCAACCCTTCCCACCTGCTTCATCCTTTTTTTGCCCTCCTTCTGTTTTTCAAGGAGCTTCCGCTTCCGGGTAATGTCGCCTCCGTAGCACTTGGCCAGAACATCCTTCCTGATAGCCTTGACCGTTTCACGCGCAATGACCTTGTTGCCGATGGCGGCCTGGATCGCGACCTCATACATCTGCCGCGGGATGATCTCGCGCAGCTTTTCGGCAAGCTGCCTCCCCTTATAATAAGCCTTGTCCTTGTGAACTATCAAGGAAAGGGCATCCACGACCTCGCTGTTCAGCATGATATTGAGCTTCACCAGGTCGGATTCCCTGTATCCCAGAAAATCATAATCCATGGACGCATAGCCCTTGGAAAATGATTTGAGCTTGTCATAGAAATCCCAGAGGATCTCGTTCAGCGGCAGTTCGTATTCGACCTTTATCCTGTCCTTACCGATAAAATGAAAGCTCTTCTGCGTTCCACGCTTTTCCTGGCAGAGATCAAGGATCGGGCCGATGAAATCCTTGGGGACAAAGATCGTCGTCAGCACAAAAGGTTCTTCGATCATCTCGTACTGTTCCGGAAGGGATGCGGGATTCTCTACATATTCAACGCTCCCGTCCTGCAGCGTCACCCGGTAAACAACGGTCGGGGCAGTGCTGAGCAGCGACAGATCGAATTCACGCTCAAGGCGCTCCTGGATGATCTCCATATGCAGAAGTCCGAGGAACCCGCACCGAAATCCAAAGCCGAGCGCCAGCGACGTCTCCGGCTCAAAGGTAAACGATGAGTCGTTCAGCCGGAGTTTGTTGAGTGCATCCCTGAGGTTCTCATACTGATGGGTAATGGTCGGATAAAAGCCGCAAAAGACCATGGGCTTAATATCTTTGTAGCCGGGGCACGGTTCCGCGGCGGGTTTGTTCACATCGGTTATGGTATCGCCTATCTTTGTATCAGCCACATTCTTGATGCTGGCGATAATATAACCCACCTCTCCGGCAGCAAGTTCCTCCACCGGTGTCATCTTGGGCGAAAATATACCTACCTGCAGGACCTCAAACGACGTGCCTATCGCCATCAGCAGGATCCTGCTCCCGGCCCTCACCCTGCCGTCGAACACCCTCACCAGGACGATGACCCCCTGGTAATTGTCGAACCACGAATCGAAAATGAGCGCCTTCAGGGGTTTATGCTCATCTCCGGGGGGAGGCGGCACCTTCTTCACAATCGCCTCAAGGATCTCTTTGGTGCCTATCCCCTCCTTAGCGCTTGCAAGGATAGCGTCAGTACTGTCTATGCCTACAGCATCTTCGATCTGTTCCTTCACCCTCTCGGGGTCTGCGCTCGGGAGATCGATCTTGTTAATGACCGGGATCATCTCAAGGTTATGCTCGACAGCGAGATAGGCATTTGCAAGCGTCTGGGCCTCGACACCCTGGCTTGCGTCGACAATAAGCAGCGCTCCTTCGCACGATGCGAGGCTCCGGGAAACTTCATAGGAAAAGTCCACGTGGCCGGGCGTATCGATCAGGTTCAGGACATAGTCATTGCCGTCGTCCGCACGGTAGGCGAGCCTGACGGCGTGGGCCTTTATCGTAATTCCCCGTTCACGCTCGAGGTCCATGGAATCGAGAACCTGCGCCTGCATCTCTCTCTTGGAAAGTGCGCCGGTATACTCGAGAAGTCGGTCAGCGAGGGTTGATTTGCCATGGTCAATGTGGGCGATAATGGAGAAGTTGCGGATGTTCTTTGTCATCTGTCGATGTTATGCCGGTGTCTCGGGAGTTCTCATCAACACAAGGCTGGCGGCACCTACCACCCCCGCATCATCACCCAGAGAGGAAGGAATGATCTTCACCCCCTCAAAGAGTTCCTTGAACGCCCTGCGCGAAGCTTCCTTGATGGCTTCCTGGATATAGATATTCCATGCCCCGATAAGACCGCCGGCAAGGATGATCGCATCAGGGCTCATGATATTTATGATATTGGCAAGGCCCACGCCGAGAAACCGCCCCGCATCCCTCAGGATCTCACGCGCAAGTGTATCACCCTCGAGCGCGGCCCTATAGATATCCTCCGGCGTTATCTTATAGATGCTGCCCTTACAGCATTCCTTCAACATACTCTCTGTTTCCTTCTCGAGCATAAAGACCGCCTTGGCTATCATGGCGCGTGCAGAGGCATAGTTTTCAAGGCACCCGTTGTTGCCGCAGGGGCATTTTTCCGCATCGGCATTTATGCTCATATGGCCGATCTCTGCTGACACATTGAGCAGTTTTCCGTTCTGAATAATGCCACCGCCAATACCAGTACCAAGCGTAAGCAGCACATAATGATCAAAACCTCTTCCTGCGCCGGCTATCTTCTCACCCAGGGCAGCAACATTGGCATCGTTTTCGATAACAACAGGAACGCCGAACCTTTCACGGATCTCCCGGACAAGGTCAATGCCCTCGATGGCATGAAAATTCGGAGAGGTGAAAACCCTGCCGTGTTTTCTGTCTATAATCCCGGCAGAGCCGAGACCGATTCCCGCCACATCCTCCCGCTTGATCTCCGCAATAGCATTCACAAGGGAATCTAACACCTGTTCCGTCGAAGGCATCTTGATCTTTCGGACGATCTCCCCTTCGCCGGTAACGAGGGCGACTCTGAGGTTCGTACCCCCAAGGTCAACGCCAATTGAATAACGTTTTCTAGTTGTCATTGAGAAGATAAGATGAGGTCCTAAAGTCTATCACAAAATATTTCTTTGAGTAAAGGAAGTTACACGAAACTTTCCCTTGACCTTTTAATATCATAGTCAATAAAATACGCATGTATGAAACAGGACAAGACACTTTTCGAACTTCAGTCAGAGGTATGCAAGACCCTCGCAAGCCCCAAACGGCTTGAGATCCTGAACGCATTGAAAGAAGGAGAAAAGACCGTTTCAGAGCTTGTTGAGATACTTGGTGTGCCCAAGGCGAATGTTTCCCAGCACCTCGCGGTCATGCGGCACAAAGGCATACTCAAAACCCGCAGGGAGGGTGTCAATATCTACTACTCCGTTTCTAATGCCAAGGTCATCCAGGCCTGCATCCTTATGCGCGAGGTCCTCACCGAGCAGATGCAGGAAAAGTCGAAGCTCATCGATATTGTTACGCAGGGCTGATTTTTTATTTGACAACTATATGCAAGTATAATAATATTTGCATATATCACGGGTACTGCTCAGAGGAGGCCGCGAACGACGAGATCCATCATGCAGAGGGTGGAGGTACTGAAAAGTATTGCTCATCCGGTCAGGATTCGAATCCTTGAAGAGCTTCTTAAGGGCGTGAAGTGCGTTAGCGACTTTGAGGACTTCCTCGAGATAAGTCAGCCAAATGTCTCCCAGCACCTCTCGCTTCTCCGGCGGCAGGGCCTTATCGACTATTACATGGACGGGAGGCTCAGGTGCTATTTTCTGAAGGACCCCATCATCCCTGACCTGCTCGAAATCCTGACAAAAGATTATATCGAAGAACTGCCCGCACCGGCCTGCTGTCCTGTCTCAAAAAGGGGCACCTATCCCGGCGCTCGAAAGCATTGAATGGTCAGGATTCATTAAGCCTTCATAATAGGACCATTCTATGGAGGATGCCATGCAGAAAGAAATTGTGATGTTTCTGTCGACGACGCCTTACAGTTCTGAGAATACGCATACCATGCTTAAGCTTGCAGATGCCGCATTAAGAAAGGGGCAGAAGGTCAGACTGGTTGCGTCAGGCGACGGGGTCTTCTCCATAGTCAAAGGCCAGGTTCCTCAGTCACTTTCCGCACTGGAAGACCTTGTAGGCAGAGGCCTTAAGGTCGATATATGAACCGGCTGTATGAAGACCCGCGGTCTTGCGGGTGCGGATTCGGTCGAAGGCGGGGAAATGAGCTCGTTAAAACGACTCTTTAATGTTATTAAGACAAAACCCGCAGCATAAGCATCATCTTAAGAAGACCCCCTTATGGCACAACCGACGCTTCCGAGGCAGTCCGGCATGCCCTGGGAGGAATAACTGAAGACATGGCTGTAAAGCTGATACTCGTCGATGGCGGCATAACCACGGCGATAAAGGGCCAGAATACAGACTCAACAGAATATCTCAATATGGAATCCGGGCTTATAGACTGTATTGATATGGGAGCAGAAGTATATGTGGACAAGATGTCCATGGAAGTGACTGGCCTTCAGGTTAGCGATCTCATAGCAGGTGTCAGAATCTCACATAGTCCGGAGATTGCAGATATTATCCGCAATTCAGCCACAACCATGATTTTTTAAGGGGGAACGTATGCTCGTGATCGTCAAAAGCGCTCCTGACACACCAGAGGGTATGAGAGGAGTAAAACTTGCGTGTGATATGTCTGCTGATATCGTCCTTCTGCAAAACGGAGTCTATTTTTCGCGCGGGCTGAATCTCAGAGATGCAGGGTTTACGGGAAAAGCCTATGTTCTTGAAGATGACAGGCTGTTACGAGGTCTCCATGCCGTTCATGGCAGCAAGAACATGCAGGGCATCAATTACGACGACCTCGTCGACGTCATGACCGAAAACGACAGTGTAGTAGGCATGTTTTAAAAAACAGAATTGCTATCTGGGAGAGAGTGCGATGACAAGAATCGTTGTTTTAGGAGGTTCATTCGGCGGCCTCACGGCGGCATTTGAACTGAAACGACTTTTGGGCAAAGATGCTGAAGTGACAGTCATCAGCGAAGACAACAAGTTCGTTTTTCTCCCCTCGCTTCCCTGGCTGATCATGGGATGGAGACGGCCTGAGAACATTACACTGCGTGTTGCCGAAATGCTCAAACCTAAAGGCATTCAATTCATTCACGAGGCCGCAACACAGGTAGATCCGGAAACATCAAAGGTAACGACAACAACAAAGGAGATCCCCTATGACTATCTCGTCATCTCAACGGGTCCTTTCCTCTCCTTCGATGAAATCCCGGGGCTTGGTCCTGACGGTGGTTTTACAGACTGCACCTTCACGCTTGATCACGCAATAAGAACCGGGCAAAACTGGAAAAAGATCCTTGAAGACCCGGGTCCGGTAGTTATTGGCTCTTCACAGATGGTAAGCTGCTTCGGCCCTTCCTATGAGCTGGCCTTTGAGATGCATGCAGAGTTGAAACGGCTGAAGATGCGGCACAAGGTACCCATTCTGTATCTCACCTCTGAACCCTATCTCGGTCACATGGGCGTCGGCGGCCTCGGAAACTCAAAGAGATTCTTTGAGGACGAATTTGCAGAAAGGGACATAAAGTCCATCATAAGCCAAGCGATTGAAGAGGTAA